>JBKPJS010000524.1:0-1672 GCA_046730815.1 Acidobacteriota bacterium | reverse complement strand
CTCGTTACTGATTTGAAGTGAGTTCAGGAGACTAATATGGACCTGCGGGTATTGCTGACAACCTTTGGAATCATCTTTTTGGCCGAAATGGGTGATAAGACGCAACTCGCAGCGATGACAATGGCGGCACAAACAAAGAATCCGTGGGCGGTGTTCTTCGGCGCGAGTCTCGCGCTGGCAGCGGTGTCAGGCCTCGGAGTTTTGGTGGGAAGCGTCATTGGCGACTACCTTCCACTCGTGTGGGTGAAGCGCGTAGCCGCCACAGCATTTATTGTGATTGGCGTGCTGATGTTACTCGGTAAATTTTAACAGGCTTACATGATTTTTCATGATTTACATGATTTAATCCTGTAAATTCTGAAAATCCTGTAATCCTGTCTAATGCCCCAGACTCCCCACATCGAACGCCACTTCACGTCGAGTGAAGTCGTTCGCGACATTGTCATCGGCATGGCTGATGGTCTCACTGTTCCATTTGCCCTCGCTGCCGGATTAACGGGCGCTATCGATCACACAGGCATCATTGTCACCGCCGGACTTGCCGAGATTGCTGCCGGCTCAATTGCCATGGGGCTGGGCGGCTACATGGCCGCCAAGAGTGATGCTGAACACTACGCGAAAGAACGCGAACGTGAGAAGCGAGAAGTTGCGGAGATCCCTCACGAAGAAATGCGTGAAGTCGCGGAAGTTTTTCAGGCTTACGGACTCACCGAAGACGAAACCTGGCCCATCGTTCAGGCTTTAAAACGCCAACCAAGAAATTGGGTCGACTTCATGATGCGCTTCGAGCTGGGACTCGAGAAACCGGAACCACAACGCGCTCACACCAGTGCCTTAACAATCGCCGGCGCATACATCGCCGGTGGCTTGATTCCCCTCGCGCCTTACGTATTTGCACGTACGACTTCAGTCGCCCTGCTGTATTCAGTGGGTTTCACGCTGGCGGCGTTGCTGATCTTCGGTTTTGTGAAAGGCCGTTTCACAGGCACGCGGCCGGTGAGGAGCGCGCTGCAAACTGCTTTGATCGGAAGCGCCGCCGCCGGAGCCGCATTTGCGATCGCGAGGCTGATTGGCGGCAGCTGAAGCCACAAAGAAGCACAAAAAGCACAATCAGCGGAAACCATTTTTGTGCTCTTTGTGCTTCTTTGTGGCGGAAGCTACTTCCGTGCTAGTACAACCGGTGCGTTCTCCGCGGCACGAATTCTCTCGAAAAACTTTCTCACAAGCTCATAATCAGCGGCAGCTATCGTCGTGGCTTGCTGCGACAACTGGCGTTTGAAAATTAGCTCGTTGTTCTTCACTTCGTAGCTCGTTATGTAAGAGCCAAATGGAGTCTCGATCTTCACTGCATCCGGGACTTCGTCAACCGCAAACCCCGCCGGCAATTGAACTCTTACAGTTTCGGAGTATGCATTGGCCCGCAGGACCACCGGATGCTTGCGTGTCGAAGCCGTCAGAGAGAGACCTTCACGCCGCGACACGACCGCCGGCTTAAAGACCAGCAGACGGTCCTGCATCAATTGACCGTAGGCGTTGGCGCTGAATTCAACGTTCAGAGTGAAGCGGCCATCGGTGCTGTTATCCGACGGCTCCATCTTGTTCAGATGCGCCGAGGTGGCCCCGGTACTCAGCCAGCGTTCGATCATCCCGGTGTATTCCGGCTTCGACAGAC
>JBKPJS010000523.1:0-4617 GCA_046730815.1 Acidobacteriota bacterium | reverse complement strand
CAGGTGATGAGCCAGTTGATTCGCCCGGGCACTCATTTGGCGATAAGTGAAGTATTGGCCTTCGAACTCAACCGCCACTTGTTCCGGCGTCAACTCGACCTGTTGCTCAAACCGGCGCAACACGGAATCTTCGGCCCACGTCACTGAGGTGTTGTTCAAGCCGCGCAGTATGTCTTCCTGCTCTTGCCCGGTTAACAGTTTCACATCCCACAGCGACTGGTCAGGATCGGCAGCCATCGCTTCCAGCATTTGCCGCCAGTGCAAACCAAGTCGCTCGATGGTGCGCTGGTCAAACAGGTCGGTGGCGTAACTGAGCGAACAGTTGAGTTCCGGTCCGTCCTCCGCGATCAGGAAAGTCAAGTCAAACTTCTCCAACCGGAAGTCTGTCTCCAAAAGGCTGAGCTCTACGTCTCCTACTTCCCGCTTATCGTTCCCGGTGTTCTGAAAAACAAACATCACCTGAAACAATGGACCATGATTAAGCGTGCGCTCCGGATGCAGTGCTTCAACCAGTTTCTCGAATGGCAGATCCTGATGTGTCTGGCCTTCGAGAACTCCTTCCCGCACCTGAGACAAAACTGTTCGAATCGCAGGGTCGTTTGAGAGCTTTGTGCGGATCACAAGCGTGTTTACAAAGAACCCGATCAGGTCTTCTGTTTCGACAAATTGCCGGCCGGCTACCGGCGTGCCAACCACAATGTCATCCTGGCCCGTGTAGCGCGAAAGCAGCATCTGGAAAGACGCGAGTAGCGTCATGAACAGCGTGCATCCCTCGGCTTGTGAGAGTGCTTTCAGCTTCTCGGTCAAACCTTCGGGTATGACCATGTTTACCGCGTTGCCCTCGAACGACATCGCCACTGGACGTGGACGATCGGCCGGGAGATCAAGCATTGGCGGACTGCCTTCGAGGCGTCGCTTCCAATAAGCGAGGTGTTCTTCAAGCACTTCCGGCGTCAATGTCTGGCGCTGCCACGCAGCAAAGTCTCCGTACTGTATGAGCGGCTCACGTAATGATGATGGACCACCCTCACTAACCGCGCGATAGATCTGTTCCGCTTCCTGGACCAGTACCCGCATGGACCAGGCATCAAAAATTATGTGATGCAAACGCATCATCAGTACGTGCTCTTCAGCTCCAAGTTTGAAGAGGCTGGTCTGAACCAGGGGGCCTTCCGCGAGGTTGAAGGGCCGGTGATTACCTTCATTGACTAACCGCTGCACAACCTCGTCCCGCTGCGGCTCAGACAACGTTTCAAGATTCACGATCGGCATATCCAACTTGAGTGAAGATGCGATCATCTGCACGGGACGACCATCAATTGCCACAAACGTTGTCCGCAACGCCTCGTGACGTCTGACAATCTCATTGATGCTTTGCTCAAGCGCGTACAAGTTGAGCGTGCCGGTGATACGGAAGGGGATGCAGATGTTGTAGGCGACACTTTCCGGGTCGAGTTGGTCCAGGAACCATAACCGTTCCTGCGCGAAAGAGAGCGGTGCGGTCTCACTGGGAGTACGTCTCGGAATTCTGGTCGTGTTGACGCTTTCAACACTTCCCTTTTTCAAGAAGTCATCCAGCTCTCCTCGCTGTAACGCCGAGAGCGCAGCTCGTCTCGCGGCGAGCTGTGCTCTACGGACTTCGAGGTTGTCTTTTGTCACTGACATATTTTTCGCCTGTGTTTGAGGAGTACGCCGAAGGTATGCTTACTCAGGACTACGCTGAAGGATGTTTATTTCGGTAGTGCCCTGGTTTCGTGTCTTATCCACAGATTACACAGATTGATTAACTAGAATCTGTGTAATCTGTGGATAAAGAATCTCAATTTAGGGGACGACCTTTATTTCACCAACGCCGACTCTTCAGCATTAACCTGCTATTGTTGCCATTTCTTCTTCTTCGACCATGCGGCTCGTTGAGTCTTTCCGTGCATCGCACGCAAAGAATGAGTGTATTTCACCAAAGATCGGGAAAAACTCCGGAAATCTCCGTTCTGATAAATCGAGTATTACCCGCTCAAGCTTTTCGCGGCTCGCAAAGTGTGGCATGGGCCATTCAACACCAATCTCGTTTAAACCCTCGCGCAAAATTTCTCCGGGAAGGTTGATGTCCCATGTGGTCCAATCGCACCCGATTTCGATTTTGCCCTGCGGCCTTCCGTTCAGGGTGACGACGATCGTGTCTTCACCAACAGCAGTGTCAGGTAAGCGACAGGTCAAGCATAGCCGTACATCGACATCGGGTTCGCCCATAAAGTGAAACCTCGACTCCGGCCAGTATGCTTTGTAGTACTGCGCCTCTTTACGACGGTTCTCCGGCAACGGGCTGACCGGATCCAGAGCCGCCGCCGCGGGACTGATCCACGTCAACCACGCCAGCTCCTGCGGTTGCTGCGCTGCCGAGCAGTAGTAAAACTCGAGCAGATTTGTATCGGCTTCCGTGACACTATGTTCTTCGCGGCGCACACGATTTAGTCGCTCGCGAGCTTCAATACCCGCTTCCGCAAGAGCGTCCACAAAAGCCTCGAGCAACAATTTATCGACGCGCTTATCATTCACTCTCAGCAAGTATTTGTGGATCAATGGCGAGCCATGTTCAGAGATCTGCTGGTCGTGTTCACTCATCAACGTCGGAGTCGTGCGACGCGTCTGAAGCTCCATATAGTTGAGCATCAGTCCAGCAATATGGGGCGAGAGGCTAAGAGCACGCCCGCAGTAATAACGAACGATGTCGTATGGCTGCCACCAGTGAGAATTATGAACGGCGGCGAGGAACGATGCCTCCGCTTCAGTCTCATGCGAAGGCGCAACCTTTTCAGCGCCGAGCGCATACCACGGTACTTCCGTTCCTTTCAGCGCCCGCAACACACATGACGCCGCAGCCGCCATGGTTACCTGTATTCCCTCGGTCGTCAGGTGACAGTAGTCAATAAACAATTGCCGTCCCGGAATTCCACCGTTTAAATACTCTTTGAACAGCGCCGGCATGTCGACCACATGATTCTTATACTTGCTCGTTTCCTCACGCATTGCCGCCTGCGTGACGCCGTATGTACGTGGCATCACCAGTCTTGACGTGTCCCAGATCACAGCGTCGCGTGCGAGTTCCAAATACTTTCTTTCGGCTTCGAGATCCTGTTTGTGTTTGCTGCACTCGACGAGGATATAGAAACCGGCAACACATACACCTTGATCGATTTCGATGATCTTGCGCGCGAGTTCCTCGGCCCTGTCGAAATCTCGATCGCGCAACGCACTTTGCGCTTCGTCCAACAGCAACAACCACTGACGGTTCAAACCTTCCGACAGATGGGGTGCGTTGGTGATCGGATCGCGCCAGTCGCCCAGGTTGAACTCCGGAATGATCCAGACCAGCGGCACTCCTTTGCTCTCGCAAGCTGCGGCCACATCATTCACGATGCGTCTCGCACTCCGCACGATCTGCTCTTCCGTGACTCGCTTTACACCGGCAATGCCTTCTTTCGCCAACGCCTCGTCAGTTCTGGCCAGGTCAGACAGGCCGGGAAAATCAACACACCAGTTATTGCCTGAAAAGATGATGATGACGTCGGGTTCGAGTTGCAGCGCAGCGATGGCGAGCTCGCGCACTCGATAAGTGAGATTGGTACGAGCGAGATCGATGACTTCGATCTCACCTCCGAATTGCGGCTCGAGAATTTGCTGTAATGCCATGGCGGGAGTGAACTGCGGATCGTACAAATACCCGCGAGCCACCGACTCGCCGATGAACACCACTCGTCGCTTCGAACCTTTGGCGTCGATGCGGCCCAGGTTGGACCAGTAATGCCATTCATGCATTGTGTCCAGCCGGCGCACAAAACAGGAGCGTCCGTTTTCGATCTTCCGTTCCCAAATGCCAATGTGGTCATGGTTCACTGGTTCCGTGGCAAATTTATCGTAATCATTCCCACCGCCGACGACTCCTATGAGCCTCAGCAGCCGCAGGGTCTGCGCGGAGTTGCTGGAATAAGCAGTTCTTGCAATGCGATTCGCAAAAGATTTCATCGATTCAGGCGGGCGTTCCATATCTCTCCCTCTGCCACAAAGAAGCACAAATTCACTAATGATCAGCGACGACTAAAAGCAGGGCATCAGATGCATTCGTGCTTTTTGTGCCCCTCTGTGGCTTTCTACAACAGTGTGTAAACTGAATGCTCTACCATCCGGCTGGGGTCCGGCCTCTCCTTCTCACCATACTGACTTAGCACTTCCCAGAACGACGGGATGCCGGATCTTTCGAGCACAAAATCCTCGAGTACGACCAAATCGATCTGTGAGCGTATGAAGGTGATGAGTGCGTTCACGTGGGTGCACACGATGGGTTCACCACGCAAATTAAACGATGTGTTCAGAATGATCGGACAGCCCGTACGCCGGTAGAACTCTTTCAACAAACGCGCAAACCGCGGATTCGTATCACTCGTCACCGTCTGTATCCGGGCCGAACCATCGATGTGTGTGATCGACGGCAAGTCGATTTCCGAGATCACCGCGCACGTCTCCAGCATGAACGGCGAGTCATGGTCCAGATCAAAATGCGCTCCCGCTTCCTCCGCCAGCACCGCCGGTGCAAACGGCCGAAACCCTTCCCGCATCTTC
>JBKPJS010000522.1:0-5434 GCA_046730815.1 Acidobacteriota bacterium | reverse complement strand
TTGCTCGTCTTCCTTGGTGCCGAGAGTTGTCGATACCAGCGCCTGCGTTTCGCCGCGCGTAAAGAGCGCCGAACCGTGAACGCGCGGCAGCCAACCAACTTCGGCCGTGATCGGACGTATCTCGGAAAATCTTCGTCCATCCGGGCGTCTACGCTTGTTCAGAATATCGTCGCGAAAAATGTTCTCTTTCAGATGATCGAAGATCAGTTTGGCCATCGCGCGTTGTTCGGGCTGATCTTCCGGGTACGACTCAGCAACTTCCTTCTTCAGCGTATCAACCGCGGCGTAACTGGAGCGCTTCTCCTGGGCGGTCGTGTCGAGCGCTGCGCGCAGTTGTTCGCTGTACTTCTCGGTGATCTCCTGCTGCATCTCCTCATTCAGCGCCTGCGGAGTCACTTCTCGTTTCTGAATCTCGAGGGCTTTGTAAAGTTCCTTTTGCCAACGACAAAGTCGATTGATCTCTTTATGAGCCAACATCAGCGCCTCGAGCATGATCTCTTCCGAGACTTCAGTCGCGCCGGCTTCGACCATCACGATCGCTTCTTCAGTACCCGCTACAATCAAATTCAAACGCGACTCACGCACTTCATCGTAAGTCGGGTTAATGATGTAGCGCCCTTCGATCAAGCCGATACGCACGCCCGCAATCGGATTCAGAAATGGAATGTCTGATAGATAAAGCGCGCACGAGGCGCCGGTTATGGCGATAACATCGGGATTGTTATCCGGATCGGCTGAGATGACACTGGCAATAACCTGGGTCTCATTTCTGAAACCTTCTGCAAAGAGTGGGCGGCAGGGACGATCGATTAAACGGCTGGTCAGAATCTCCTTTTCATTCGGACGACCTTCACGACGGAAGTAATTGCCGGGAATTCGTCCGGCGGCGTAGTTGGATTCACGGTACTCAACCGTGAGGGGGAAGAAATCAACACCCTCGCGCGGAGTAGGAGCGCTCACAGCCGCCACCAGCAACATCGTGTCGCCATAACGAACTACGACCGACCCATCTGCCTGTTTGGCGACGCGACCGGTTTCAACGGTCAACTCTCGCTCGCCGAGCTTGATTGATTCTTTAAGGTATTTCTTTTCTGGCATGTTCTATTCTCCTAGATCCATCCACAGATTACAGAGATCCTTAACAGAACCTGTGAAATCTGTGGATAGATTGTAATTTGGACCGCTACGTGACGCGGGTAAGGCTAAAAGTGCAACATAAAAAGGCGGCACGAGCCTCTTGAACCGTGAAGCTCATGCCGCCTTATTGCTCGCTCGAAGCTAGGGCCGTACACGTCTGCTTGTTCCAGTCAATCGCCGTCACGTTCGGCACTGCCACAAGCTCTTCGATAGACGCGGGCTTTACTAAACAGAGATTCGAAGCTCTCTCTCAATCACTTACGTTTGCACTCTTTACCGGCGCAGACCCAAACGATTAACTACCTCGTGGTAGCGTTCTATATCAGTGCGCTTTAGGTAGTCCAACAGACTGCGACGCTGCGAGACCATTTTGAGCAGGCCGCGCCGCGAATGATTGTCCTTCTTGTGGGTCTTGAAGTGCTCGGTGAGATCGTTGATTCTTTTACTCAAAAGCGCGACCTGCACTTGTGGTGAACCGGTATCTGATTCGTGCGTTCGGAAGTCGGAGACTATCTGTTCCTTGGTTTGTTTTGCTAACGCCACTTGCTGAAATGGTCCTCCTCGACCGCAGTAAACTCCGCTAAAAGCGGCAACCGCTAAACTTAAAAAGCGCTCCAATTTAACATGCGCCGCAAATTAGCACAAATGCACGAAAAACAACCACGGATGACACAGATAAAAATCCGCATTTAAATCGGTGTTATCCGTGGTTTCACTCAGCCCCGGATAGGTGTACTATCGCGCCACATGACTCAACCCAGAATCGTAATCCTTGGCGGCGGCTTTGGAGGGGTTTTTACTGCCCTCGATCTTGCCGGATCCGGAGAAGTGACGCTCGTCAGCGACGAGGATCATTTCCTTTTTACGCCAATGCTTTACGAGTACCTGAGTGGGGAAGTTGAAGCATGGCACATTGCCCCAAGATATGATGAACTGCTTGAAGAAAACGTGCGGTTCGTCCGAAGCAATGTGACGGGAATCGACCTAACATCGCAGTCAGTGTCGCTCGCAAAGAACGAAACGCTGAATTACGACGTGTTGGTGCTCGCCGTCGGCGGGATCACAAACTACGTCGGCGTCGAGGGGGCGGAAGAGTTCTCGTTGCCTTTTCGCAAACTCGCGCACGCAGACAACCTGCGCCGGCGGATGGTAGCTGCCCTCGATCGCATTCCTCCCGACTTTGCTCCTCAGGACGTGCGCCGCGACGTGACCTTTGCGGTGGTTGGCGCCGGCGCCAGCGGGTGTGAGCTTTCAACCAAAATGGCCGACCTGTTGACCGATGCTTTCAAGCGCCGCGCGCTCCAGGGCGAGCCGCGAGTGCTGGTCATCGAGATGGGCGATCGAGTTGTGCCAGGCATGGGTGACCAGATCCGTGAATTTGTTGAAGACGCGTTGCGCCAATCTCGGGTTGAAGTGCATACAAAGACTCGCGTGGTGGAAGTCAGGACGGATGAGCTCACGTTTGAACATGAGGGCCGGCGAGAGAGTATGAAGACGGCGGGAGTGGTTTGGACCGGCGGCGTAAGAATGAACCCGCTTATCGAACAGCTCGACGTTGAAAAGAACCGGCGCGGGCTGCTCGTCGTCAAACCGACTTTGCAGTTGTCCCAACACGTCAATATCTTCGCGCTCGGCGACATAGCGTTCTATCCTGACGCGACACCGTCACTGGCGGGCACTGCTCAACTGGCTTTTCAGCAAGCCAGCCTCGCGGCACGGAACATCAAGGCATTCAACTCCGGAAAAGAACTTCATACAAAGCATTTCGAGGAACTTGGCGAAGCAATCAGCCTCGGGACGGAACGAGCGGCAGTGCTGACCGGCGGAAAGGCTTTCGGTGGAGCGCTGGCGCGCCAGGCGCGATTTGCTTTGTACACATCTCGACTACCCACCTGGCATCATCGACTGCGTGTCGGCGCAAGTTGGTTTTTTGGAGGCACTACACCTCAGCCACTGTTGCCGCTCGGTCTCGAACGCTAACAGTTATTTCACGCAAAGGCGCAAAGAAGAACTGAAACTCAACTTTGCGTCGTTGCGCAAAACCCTTCTTTGATCATACAGGCGCTACCCTCGCATCGTTCGCTAATCGTGCAGAAAAACCTCAATAAAACAGTAGCTGGTCGCGGAACGCCCGTTGCTCGGATTACGGCAACTCATTAGTCAGAGGAGTCACAACATGATCCTGCTTCGGCAACTCTTGATTCTCAGTTTTATGGCGTGTCTGTTTGCGAGTTGCACGGTACCGCCCAACAATTCAAACACCGCGGCCGTGCAGCCGACGCCTTCTCCATCTGCGTCGCCTTCGCCTTCGCCTGCGGAAACGAAAACCGCCTCAGTCCAAGTGACCTTGCCGCTGCTTGATGCGTTGTTGACGGATGAAAAGTTTGTCAACCGGCTAAAAACGAATCTCAAACTTTCAGACGAGCAAATCGATTCACTCAAGCGCGCCTCGACGGCTGAGATAACGCGGCTCCGGGAAAGCAATGCCGAGGACACAGATACCGATGGGGGAAACCCGCGCGCGCACGCCGAAGAGCAGCTACGCTCAATTCTCGGTGACGAGAAAGCAAGAGAACTGGGTTCGCTGGCAAATGAGTATTGGTCCAAAGGTGATGAGGCCGGCGCCTCGGGCGGTAAAGGACCCGAAATGTTGCCGGGACCAAACGCGGTGCCCTCCGACACGCGTATCGTCGTTAACATTCCCGCGTTTCGCATGGATCTTTTTCAGGATGGCTCGCTGGTCAAGTCGTACAAAGTTGGCATCGGGTATCCGGAATTTCCGTTGCCGCAGGGTTTGCGCAAGGCCCAACAGATTATTTTCAATCCGACCTGGACGCCTCCTGATTCGCCCTGGGTGGCGAATATGAAAAATGTAGCGCCGGGTGAAACGGTTGAAGCTGGCGATAAGAACAACCCGCTTGGACCAATCAAAATACCGATTGGCCTGCCTTCGCTGATTCATGGCGGCAAGTCACCGGCAAGGATTGGAAAGTTTGCTTCGCATGGTTGCGTTGGGTTGACTAACAATCAAATAAAAGACTTTGCCATGCTGCTGAGCAAGGCTTCCAACACCGATCTTTCCGATCAGACGATCGCGTCGTATTTACAAGATAAGGAGCAGACTAAGACTGTAAAGCTGAACAACGTAGTGCCGGTTGAATTGCGCTACGAGACGATCGTCCTGGAAGACGGCAAGCTGCACATCTACAAGGATGTCTACGTGCAGGACACCAACACGGAAGAGAACCTGCGGAGTGTCTTGCAGGCGCAGGGAGTGAAGTTTGAAGACCTCTCAGAGCAACAACGAACTGAGGTGCTCAATGCGTTGAATGCGATGTCGGCCAATCCGCAAAAGGCGGCGGCTTCCGCTTCGCCGTCGCCCGAAGCTTCGCCGGCTAAGAAGACCGCCGCTGCAAAGAAGAAACCAGCGAAGAACCAGAATGAGATTGTGATCGATTTGGGCGGTCTAGCTCAGAAAGGCTACCCGGCGCCCGTGAATTTTGACACCGGATCGGGACGCAGATAAACGCGGATTTTTTACGGATTGGAACTGAAGAAACTACAATCCGTGATCTCAGTGCTAATCTGTGGCTCAGTTGGAGCGCCTGCTTCGCCGTAATACGGACGCCCTGATTCGATCGCCTCAAAGTATTCCTCGATGCGATCGAGCACTTCTTCAACCGTGTGCGAATGATAGATTGAAGTCCGAAACAGCGCGCCGCCCTGCAAACCGCGCGTAAACTGTCCCGCCAGTTGCTTCATACGATTGATCGCCGGAGTCTCCGGCATGTCTTCGCGCAGCATGTCGAAGTACTCATGCAGGATCGCCCGTTTGTCGGCCAGTGTCGGCTCAAAGATTGGACGCGCATGCATCGCGTCTTCGATCTGGCGAAAGATCCACGGATTCGCCATCGCACCGCGACCGATCAAAACACCGTCACAACCCGTTTCACGAAACTTTCCAAAGGCGCCTTCAATCGTAGTGACGTCGCCACTGCCTGACACCGGCACGCTCACGGCTTCCTTGATCTGTTTCACCAGATCCCAATTCGCCAGACCGCGATAGCCCTGCTCCTTCGTGCGACCGTGCAACGCGATGTGCTCGACACCACAATCCTCGGCGAGTTTCGCAGTCTCCACGGCGTTGATTGTGTGATCGTAGAAGCCGGCGCGTATCTTCACCGTCAGCGGTATCTTGATCGCTTTCTTAATGCCTTTGAGAATCTCCGCGAGGCGGCTGTGATCCTTGAGCCTGTCTCTTATACACATCTGACGCTGCCGACGAATATAATCCGGT
>JBKPJS010000521.1:0-12216 GCA_046730815.1 Acidobacteriota bacterium | reverse complement strand
CCCTCGTACCAATGATCCGCCGGGACGAAACTCACCGCGCCCGCTTGCCCGACTGCTGGTGTTGCCGGAAGTGGCGTGCCGGCAATCGGAGTAGCTGCAACAAACACGTTTCTTTGCGGGGAGGTGTTGGCCGGCGGGTTGATCTCCCAACGCGCACCGTAGTTCAACGTGAGGTTTGGTCGCACCTTCCACTCATCCTGAAAGAAGAAGTTGTATTGATCCAGATTGTGCTTCTCGGCATACAACGTAACGTCATCGCCGGTTTTGAACGGTAGGAAAACGTCGTCTTGGAGGTTGGAGATGAAAACCTGATTCATCGAAGCTGGTAAGCCGTAAAGGTTATTTATCAGACTTCCTAGTAATGTCTGGTCAGTGGAGTTGATGTTTGAGGCCAATTTAAACCCTGAGCTACCAGTGGTACCAGCGAACACGGGTCTCGTCGTGGCAGAGAACGTCACGGTTGGCGTGACGTTAATGCCGCCAGGTTGGCCGCGTTGGTCCACGTGCCGGTAGAAGCGGAAATTCAATCCCATCCGGAATACGTGAGCACCGCTGACCACGCTCAAGTTATCGAGCAACTGCGGCGTCGTTACCCAGCGCGCAGTGCGCGGCGTGTTGATGTAAGGTTCGCTAATATTGTTGAAGTCAAACGGCGGTATATCCGGCCACGCAGGATTAGCTTCTCCCTGGGTAAAGAGAAAACCGAAGCGACCGAAACCTGCGGTGAACTCGTTGACAATGCGCGGAGAGATCACGCGTCTCCAACCGACCGCGAGATTAGACGTGCGACGGAACACTTCGCCTTGCGGCGGGTTGTCAGGATAGACCTGAGGCCTGCCGTTTAGCGGATCGCCTTTCAGCGTGTTGTAGTCAGACCACAAATACCGGAAGAAGATGCTGTTGTTCTCGTTGAAATTGTGATCGATGCGCGCGTTGATTGAGGGCCCTCTTATAGCTGTCGGTGGGTTCCAGAGGAACGTGGCAGTGTTCAATCCATCGCCGGCCGCTGCAAAGTTGTTCGGTGAAGGGTATGCCGTGAGAAGAGTGGCGACTGTTGTGTCGATGACTTTGCCCACAGGGGCGTTGACGGGGTCCTTGATGTTGTATGTACGAACGCAGCGCAGTGACGTAGCCGTCGCGCATAACGGCACTACCAGTGCGCCCGTGCTTGGATTTACCAGCAACGTTGAGTTGCGAGTGATGGTCGTAGTGCCAATTACGAGCGGGTTAGCGGGATCCGGCACGAAGTAACGGAAAATTCCGTTGCGCGCTTCGTTTGTGTAGACGGTAGGGAAGCCAAACGTTTGATCTATCGGTTGAGTGAAGTCGACCCGGTTGTACTGGTAACTGCCGAAGAAGAAGGTCTTGTCCTTTTTGATTGGCCCACCCATCTCAAAGCCAAACTGGCCCATGCGGATCAGCGGCTTTGGAGCGTTCTGAGCGTTTGCGTAGAACTCATTTGCATTCAACGCTTCGTTGCGAAGGAAATAGAAGCCGGTGCCGTGGTATTCGCTCGTGCCGCTTCGAGTAGCAATCGAAATCGAAGCGCCGCTGTTTCGACCTTCTTCCGCGGTAGCATTGTTGGTTGTTACCTTGAATTCCTGAACGTTGTCAGGATTAATACGATAAAGATTCGAGACTGGGTTAGGGACGCTCGACTCATTTGCTTCGATGCCGTCGATAGTTACGTTGTAAGCGCGATCGCGCGAGCCGTTCACGTGCACGCCTGAGCCCGCGCCGCCAAACGAACGCTGGACCACACCCGGCTCGAGAAGTAACAACGTCAAAGGATTACGGCCGTTGAGTGGAAGAGTTTCGATTGCTTTCTGTTCAACCACATTGCCGATAGTTGCGTTTGCCGTTTGCAACTGTTCCGGACCACCCTGAACGGTGACAACTTCGGAAACCTGCCCGATCTCCAGCACCACGTCGACAGTCAATGGATTATTGACTTCAATGTGGTTTCCGGTTTTCAAAAACTTCTTGAAGCCATTTTGTTCGACGGTAAGCGTGTAGTCGCCGACGGGAAGCGCCTCAAACGCATAAACGCCTGCTTCCGTGGTCGTCTGTGTTTGCGAAACGTTGGTGGCTTCATTTGTGATGGTGACGCTGGCGCCGGCAATCGATGCTTGCTTCGCGTCCACGACGCGGCCGGTGATTCGAGACGTGCTGGTTTGCGCCACTGCACTGACGGCAAACACTGCGACCACGACTACAAGTAGTAACCTGGAACCCGACATGGGGAGACCTCCTTATGTTTTGGACCTCGCGCGGAAGAGAAGATCAGTTTGCGATGGCGGCAGTATATCTCTGCGCAGATTTCCGTCAAGAGGTTTTAGTTTTATAGGACACTAAGATTACGCAGACATTGTTTTAATGAAATCTGCATCATCTGTGTAATCTGCGGTTAGAGTCCCCTCATCAGCAATTCTTATTAAACAGATAAAAACATTTAGCTATTATTATTCCACTTCTGGGCCTATAATTACCGCTCTTCTACTCAGAAAGCAGCGATCTGAAAAACAGGCATCGGTGAGAATGAGTCTCCTCCTTAAGTCTGCCGCACTGGTGTTAAGTACACTGGTGATTGGCGGCTTTTTGTTTGCGGCCCTGCACGTTAAAGCCAAAGCTCCCGCGCCTCTCTACGATCTTCTCATCACTAACGCTCGCATCGTCGACGGCAGCGGCAACCCCTGGTTTCGTGGTGACGTCGGCATCAAGGATGGACGCATTGTACGCATCGCGCGCTTAGGACCAGAGACAGCAACCAGGACCATCGATGCCCACGGGCAGATACTTGCTCCCGGATTTATTGACGTTCACACACACGTCGAATCGATCTACAACGTGCCCTCTGCTGAGAACTTTGTCCGAATGGGTGTTACGACGCTTGTCACCGGCAACTGTGGCACGTCAACTACCGACGTCGCAGAGTTCCTCGGGCGCGGCAAGGAAAAGCCGCTCGCAGTCAATCTCGCCACCCTCATCGCCCATGGATCTGTTCGTCGTAAAGTAATGGGTCTCGGAGATCGCGCGCCCACGCCCGAAGAGCTCAAGCAGATGGAGAGTGTCGTCGAGCAAGGCATGAAAGACGGCGCCGTCGGGCTTTCCACCGGATTGATCTACGTTCCGGGAACGTATGCAAAGACCGACGAGATCGTGGCCCTTGCGCGGGTTGCGGCGAAGTATGGTGGCCTGTATGCCACGCACATGCGGAACGAAGGCGATAAGGTGGCCGACGCGATTCGTGAGAGTATTCAGATCGGTGAACAGGCGGCACTACCTGTCGAGATTTCTCACTTCAAGATCAGCAACAAGAAACTGTGGGGCCAGAGTCCGATGACGCTGGGGCTCGTGCGTGACGCTCGTGCACGCGGTCTGGTTGTGACAGTTGATCAATACGCGTATACGGCAAGTTCGACTTCCCTGGAGTCGCGTCTGCCCGCGTGGTTGCGTGCGGGCGGTCTGGATGAAGCCAAGAAAAGACTGGCTGACAAAGCCACGCGCGAGCGCGCAATCAAGGACACGAAAGATACGTTAAAGCGCAGTGGATTTAAAGACTACACGTACGCTGTAGTTGCATCGTACGATCGAGACAAATCGTTCAACGGAAAATCGATCGCTGAAATCACGAAGCAAGTCAAGAAGAAGTCTGATGTCACCAGCCAAATAGAGCAGATGCTCGAGATGTATGAGGCCGGAGGCGCGAGCATGATCTATCACGGCATGGGTGAAGACGACGTGAAACGGATCATGCAGGAGCCGTTCACGATGATCGCTTCAGACAGCGGCGTGCGTCAGGCTGATGAGAGCGTTCCTCATCCGCGTGGTTACGGCAACAACGCGCGCGTGCTCGGTCGCTACGTTCGGGAGTTGAAACTGATTTCACTCGAAGACGCGATCAGGAAGATGACTTCGCTGCCGGCGCAGACCTTTGGCTTTCGCGATCGTGGTCTAATTCGCGAGGGGTTTGCGGCGGACCTCGTGATCTTTGACGAGAACACGATCATCGATCAGGCGACCTTCGACAAACCGCACCAGTTTCCGTTGGGTATCAGTTACGTGATCGTGAACGGCGCGCCAGTGCTTGAGAACAATCAAATGTCGGCCGCTCGACCCGGCGTCCCGTTGCGCGGCCCCGGATATGAGCCACAGATGGCACGGACGAAGACGGATTGATCCGTTCATCCGTGCCATCTGTGGCCACACCATCATTAAGAAGGAGATCTCCCCATGTTCGACCTTAAAACGAATCGCCGGTTTTTCTTTCTGAGTTTAATGTTTGTGCTGCTTGTTGCGCCCGCAACTTTTGCACAAACCGTCACTGGAACTCTTCAGGGCACAGTGACGGACGCGAAAGGCGCGGTACTTCCCGGTGCAGACGTGGTCGTGCTCAATGCGGAGACTGGGCAAGTGCGCAACCTCAAGACAAATGGCGAGGGGTTGTACGTCGCCTCCTTCTTGCCGTTGGGTCGCTATAAAATCACCACCTCCCATCCTGGGTTCACAGCCGTAACTCAGGAAAACGTGGAAATCACTCTGAATCAGACACGCGTAATTAACCTTACGCTCAACCCCAGTGGAGTCACTGAGGCGGTAGTAATCACTGCTGACGCGGCTCCGATAAACACGACGAATGCCGAGATAAAGGGCTCACTCAACACCGAGGAGATCCTGGCCAAACCGACGTTTAACCAATCTAATTTTCTAACCCTGGCGGAGACATTTACGGGATTTCAAGAGAATCCAACTTCAGGTCAAAATAATCCGACAGCGTCTTCAGGATCTTCGATTAACTTCAATGGCACTGGAACTCGCGGTGCGACATTTCAGATTAACGGAGTCAATAACGACGACTCCTCTGAGAATCAAAATCGACAGGGTGCGTCGTTATCGACAATCAAGGAATTCCAAGTCATCACTAATAACTTCACGGCGGAGTTTGGTCGCGGTTACGGCGCCGTGGTGCTGGTGCAAACACTCTACGGCACTAACAACGTTCATGGCGATGTCTATTTTTATCACAACAGCAGTGCGCTTAACGCTGCTTCGAATATATTCACACCCGGTATAAAGAAACCTGTAAATCGCCGAAACCAGTACGGGTTTACCAGCGGGTTTCCAATCTTCAAAAACAGGCTGTTCGGCTTTATTAGCTTCGACCAGGTGCAGAACAGCGGCGCCGGCGGTTTCACGCGCGATATATTTCTCGCGAGTGAGCGCAACGAGTCGAACTGGTTTCGCCAGTCGCCGGCTAATGACACCCCAGCCAATAGAGCATTTATCAGATCGGTACTCGAGCGCTTTCCCACTTCGCTGGCGCCCAACGACCCACGCAGTTTCCGCACCTTCACGGGACAGGTAGGATTCGATCGACCACTCAAGGATTACACCGGCCGCTTCGACTGGAATCCCTTCAACTCTGATCAGATCACCGGTCGTTGGCAATACACGCGGCAGGTTTTTGATAATGAAGATATTATTTTTGGCGAAACTACCAAGCAGAACAATAAGCAGCAGAACATAGGTCTGACCTGGACCCACTTGTTCGGCGCCAGAACTGTTGGCGAAGCTCGTTATGGTCTGGGTCTACGTACAACTTTGGTAGGCATCAAGGCAGGGAACGATACACCGATCATCCGCTTTACCGGTACGCCGGTTTCCGGCTCGATTATCGGCAACGCAGGTCAGTTTCCAATCAATCGCTGGCAGACGGACCATCAAATCGTTTACAACCTGTCAACTCTCTTTGGTGGTAATCATTTCTTCAAGGCAGGAACTGATATACGTCGTCAACAACTCGACGATGTGGCTGATAGCAACTCGCGCGGGTTCTGGAATTTCTCATCCACGTGCAATGGAATCACCTATCGCGATCCGAACACGATTAGTGCCGCAAACCCGCAAGGTGTCGCTTCACCGTATTACGCTTTCCTCAATGGCTGCATCAACGCGTTCACGAAAGGCTATGGTCCATTCTTCCTCGAGAACCGCGCCCGCGAGGCAAACTTTTACGGCGAAGACAACTGGAAAGTACGTCCCAACCTGACCTTCAATCTGGGCTTGCGTTATGAATACGTTTCGGCGCCGACCGAAGCGGAAGACCGGATCAACTATGGGTTTAGCGACGACAAGAACAACATCGAGCCTCGCTTCGGATTCGCGTGGAGTCCCAGTTCCGAAAAGGGTTTTCTTAAGTCATTGTTCGGCCAGGTAGGAGACTCTTCAATTCGAGGCGGGTACGGGATCTATCATGGCAGACTTTTCCAATCCGTTTTCTCGCAGTCGGGAGCGACGGTGCGCTTCAATCCGCCTGGCGCGTTCATGTATGCCCAGTCGATTACACCCACAGCGACCTTTAATCCGCTCAACCTGACTGATCCAACAAATGGTCTCGTTTTCACACCTGGCGCGCCATTGACGGCGAGGGCTGCCCTCACTCTGATCGACCCAGGCCTCGAGATGCCGTATACCCAGCAATGGAACTTGAGCTTCGAACGGCAAATGCCGTTGGCCTCGGCGCTTCGGGTTAGCTATACAGGGAATCGAGGCATCGGTTTGCTTCGCTACGCTCTCGACAATCTGCCAGTGCATGATCCCAACGGTGTGAGAGTCGCCAATCATCCCTTCAACGCACCTACGGCGCTTTATACCGCGGCTAACCGTCCGGCCGGCGACCCGAGGGCTTTTGACGTGCGTGGTCAGGTTTTGCATCCTGCGGCAAATATTTTTTGTGCGGGAACAGGCCTCGCAGGCGTGGCAACTACGACGCAATGTCCCGTCGCTGTTCCTCTTGGAAATCTCGAGTACAGCTTCCGTGTGCCGAGGACAAACGAGCGGCGACCGAACCCGCTGAACTCCACTAACCTGGCTGTTAGTAACGGCTCGTGGAGCTATTACCACGGTCTGCAAGTCGAGTGGGTCAAACGATTGAGTTACAACTTTACTTTCCAGGCCGCCTACACTTTCAGCAAAGCCATTGATACTACTTCTGAGGCCACATTTGTCGGTGCAGGTGATTCAAATCAAACCGGAAACGATGCCAGGTCGGCGCGTGCTCTCTCGCGCTTCCACACGCCTCACCGGTTTACGTTCTTTGGCACCTATCGAACGCCCTGGTTCAGGAACGATCGGGGCTTCTTTGGGCAGGTACTCGGAGGCTGGCAGTTATCTACAGTTGTGAAACTCGCAAAGGGCACTCCTTTTACAGTCGTCACCACTGCGGTCGATCTTAATCTCGACGGATTTGCAGAATCGCGTCCCATCATTCTTGATCCTTCCATCCTGGGTCGTAGCGTTACAGAGCCGGCTAGTGCAACTATTTCCCTGCCGAGTTCGGCTTTTCGTCAACTAACAACATCGGATTTTGGCGCCTCGATTTTGGGTCGCAATACTTTCTTTGGCGACGGTGTAAAAAGCGTCGACTTCGGGATCTTTAAGAATTTCCCGATGCCGTGGGAAGGTCATCGACTCACTCTGCGAGCCGATCTATTCAATGCGTTCAATCATGTGCAATATGGCTTTCCGACGACAGACATAACCAATGTTAATTTCGGGCGCATACTCGGGACGGCCACATCGTATTCGCCGCGCACGATCCAGGTTTCGTTACGCTACCAGTACTAAGAGATGCCAGCAAGAAGCACAAAACGAATCAGGCGCATTGGTGCGTTTTGTGCCTCTTTGTGTTTACTGTCGCTGGCTTGTCCGCTAGTCGCAGCACAGGAAGTGCGCGCGCTCTGGGTTGTACGCACGACGCTCACGTCGCCGGAGAAGATTCGGCAATTAGTTCAATCAGCCGCTGACAATGGCTTCAACACATTGATCGTTCAGATCCGTGGACGAGGCGATGCTTATTACAACTCAAAAGTCGAACCGCGCGCGATTGAGTTGAAGGACCAGCCGCCCTCATTCGATCCACTTGCGTTGACGCTTTCCGAAGCACACAAAAGAGGATTGAAGGTGCACGGCTGGCTGAATACAAGCCTGCTCGCAAACCTCGATGCGCTGCCAAGCAATCCGGAACACGTCTACAACAAACATCCCGAGTGGCTGGCAGTTCCGAAGCCGGTTGCCGCCGAACTCTATAAGGTCTCTCCGCGCGATCCTTTGTATCGTCAGAAGATCGTCGAATGGTCCAAGGCAAATCGCGGTGAGTTGGAAGGCGTTTACACTGGACCAGCGAATCCGAAAGTACGCGACCACATCTACAACATCTGGATGGACGTGTTGAAGCATTACCCGGTTGACGGTTTGCACTTTGATACGTGCGGTTTGCGAGTCCGGATTTCGATTACAGTCGCACGTCGCTCGAGAAGTTTCGGAAGTGGTTGGAACCGCAGTTGAGTCTGGATGAGCGGCGCGAATTGAAGAAGGCGTTAAAAGCAAATCCCTTGGCGGCGCCGGAAATGTTTCCCGCAAAGTTTGCCGACTTCCAACGCGCGCAGGTGACGACACTCGTCGAGCGCATCTATCGCGCCGTTAAAAAGCGACGACCGGAGACGTTGGTTTCAGCCGCCGTCTTTGCCAACGACGAGAATGCCTACACGCGTCGCTTTCAGGATTGGCGGCGCTGGTTGCAAATGGGAATACTCGACGTCGCGTGCCCGATGGCTTACTCGACTGACACCGCAGTCTTTCAGAAACAGATCGAGGTTGCAGCGACGACCGCGCACGGCGCGAAGCGTCATGTTTGGGCTGGCATCGGCGCCTACCGGATACCGTCTGAATCGGCGGTCGAAAAGATCAACGTCGCTCGCGCGCTCAACGCCGAAGGTTTCATTCTGTTCTCGTACGATTTTACAGCTCGACCCAGCGAGCTGAATCCTGACGGCGCGTACCTGGAGCGCATCCGTCGCGCCGCCTTTTAAGCCATCACAGATTACACAGATAATCTGCGTAATCTGCGGATGATCTTGTTTATCGGCCAAAGGCGGTGTATAAGTTCATGGAAAGTCCAGCAAGTCTGTTTTTGCCAATCAAAATTTCCAGGCGGGTATTAGTCATTCCGTGTCGGCGGCTCTCCGATCCAACCATACATACGCGAGGAACCTATGAAGAAACATCTACTTTGTATCGCGATTCTACTCCTGTCGGGATTCACCAGTATTACCTTTGCGCAAGAGGTCACAGCCCGAATAGACGGGCAGGTTACCGATCCCGCTGGAGCTGTCGTGACGAGCGCGACCATAACCTTGACCAATACCAAAACGGGCGAGGTTCGAACAGTCATGTCCGACGACAACGGTAGCTATACCTTGACGCAGATTCAGCCTGGTACATATGACTTGTCTGTAAGGGCTCAGGGATTCAAGGAATATCTGAGCAAGGCGATGGAGATCAACGTCAACGATCGCAAGACCATCAACGTCCCGCTTGAAACAGGCGCTGTCACTGAGTCCGTCACAGTCACTGCGGAAGCTCCTCTAATCCAGACGAGCGCTACAGTCGGCGACGTGGTAGAGAATCGCAGGGTTGTTGAATTACCGCTCAACAATCGCAACTTCATGCAGTTGCTGACGCTCGTGCCGGGTGTGAGTAGCAGCGGCGCCTCGGAAGTTGGCATCGGCTTAACCAACGTAGTTGACCTCTCGATCAACGGCACCCGTCGTAACTCAGTAAATTTCCTGGTCGATGGCGTAAGTAATACTGACGTTGGTTCCAGCATCACGTTGTTAGCAATTCCGACGGTTGACACGATTCAGGAGTTTCGCGTTATCACGTCAATACCGACGGCCGAGTTCGGTAAGTCGGGCGGAGGCGTAGTTAATCTCATCACGCGTGGTGGTGGTCAGGAATTTCATGGCGGAGCCTATGAGTTTCTCCGGAACGACAGGCTTAACGCTAATAGCTTCTTGAACAATGCGAACGGCTCTTTCGGTCCGAATGATCAGCAAGTCCGATTAGGTTTGAATGTTGCAGGCGAAGAGCGCACACCGAGGCCGAAACTTCGCTATAACAATTTTGGTTATCTACTAAACGGACCGGTTGTAATTCCCAAACTCTACAACACGAAGCGAGAAAAGACCTTCTTCCTGTTTTCGCAGGAGTTCAGGCGAATTATTAGAGCGCCAAGTACAGTCGCGCCGGTCGCAGTTCCGAGCTTGCTCGAGCGCACCGGGAACTTTTCAGAAGCAGGTAACGCGCCGATATTCGATCCGGTAACCGGATTACAATTTACGAACAACACTATTCCGTCGGAGCGAATTAATCCCACGGCACGAGCGCTGTTGAGCCTTCTTCCGGACCCCAACGTCCCTTCGACAAATACGGCCCGCGCGCCAAACCGCTTTGGGGTGACGACGCCCAGCATTCAAAACACGCGCCAGGAAACCGTTCGCATCGACCATAACTTTACCGCGACACAACGCCTCACTGGCCGCTACACGCGCGATCTGTCTGAGACTACTGAGTTAGGAGGACTGTTCTTTAATAATCCCTTTCCTAACGTAGCAACTACTGATACGACTGTGCCCGGCGATGTGCTGGCTATTAGTTTGACCAGTAGCTTTGGCCCACGCATTGTCAATGAGGCGACCTTCACTTTTTCAGGCAACAAGATCACGACTAATCTTTTGGGTCGTTACAATGGTACAGACGTCTCCGTTCCAAATGCCGAGCTGTTCCCGGAAAATAACTCCGGCTTGCCGCCTGTAATTGACATTACCGGCATCGGCCTATCCACGGCAGCCACGATTGGTTCAGGCCAGTTGTTCGACGTGAAGTATCGTAACTGGAATCCCAAAGACAACCTGACCATGATTTCCGGCCAGCACACATTTAAAATGGGATTTGATATTAGCTGGGAATCGAAGGACGAGAATGCCGCCAACTTAACGCAAGGACGCTACGGATTCACTGGATTAATGACCCGCGTCAGCACGGTCACTTCAGGCATAGGATTGGCGGATTTTCTACTCGGCAGGGCAGCCAGTTATACCGAACCCGAACGAGACGTAACGGAGCACCTGAGATTCGGACGGACCGAGTTTTATGGTCAGGACACATGGAAGATTAAGCCCAACCTGCAAATCGATTACGGTGTTCGTTACTACCGGTTCCGGCAGCCAATCGACACGAACAATGTATTGGCGACGTTCTTACCGGAACTTTACAACCCGGCACTCAGACCCGTTTGTGCCAACGTCTCGTGCAGTCTCTTTACTACAAGCACGTTCAATTTAACGAACGGCTTTGCGTACGCAGGACAGAACTCGCCATTCGGTCGTCGAGTTCAGCAAAAGGACACTAACGACTGGGCGCCACGCATCGGCTTCGCCTGGGATCCACGGAACACTGCGAAGACCGTAATCAGAGGCGGTTATGGTATCTACTACGATCAGGCTCTGATCGGCATCGTTGAGCAAAACTCGTTTACCACTCCGCCTTTTAATAACTCCAACAGTCCCACGGGAACAGTGGCGGCCCCGATTCTGTTTGGCGATCCAACCCCGGCATCGCCGGCGACTCGCGGCAATCTGGGAACGGTAAATGCCACGACCGCACCGTGGGTTACGCCGATGATCCAGCAGTGGGCGTTGAGCTGGCAACAGGAAGTATTCCGAAACGCGCTGTTCGAGATCGGATATGCGGGCTCAGCCGGCAATCATCTGATTCGACCTGTCGACATCAACGCGCCGACACCGGCCGAGATAGTCGCAGCTTCGACGGGAGTTGCTGGTTGCGACACCGCTCTGAGCGCGTCCAACAATCCAGCGAATTGCATTAACTTAGCTCGACCTTTCCGCGGCTTCGGCTCCATTACCGACCGCCAGACGAGCGCAACCTCGCGTTATCACGGTCTGTTGACTTCGTTCCGCCTGCGTCCAACGCGTGGCATAACTGCGCAGCTTGCGTATACGTGGTCCAAGAATATTACCGACGCGACCAATGATCGGGACGCGGTCGACGTCCCGCAGATTCGCACGAACCTTCATTTCGAACGTGCCGTTTCGCGCCTGGACCGTACACATGTATTCGTGGCGAGTTATGTTTACGAGGTGCCCACTTTCCATTCAGGGTTTGCCAGCTCGGGTATCGGCCGAACGCTATTGAGTGGGTGGGAAATTGCAGGTATCACTACCGCCCAGACCGGGTTGCCGCTGAACCGGGTGGTCCAGGGTTCGACAACTGTACCGGCCCGCGGTACTCGCCCGGATATTGTCAGCGATCCATTGGAGAATATTCCAGATAATCCAACCGGCGGCATCCCATACG
>JBKPJS010000520.1:0-3534 GCA_046730815.1 Acidobacteriota bacterium | reverse complement strand
TGGCGGTGAATGAGAAGACCTGAAGGTGAGTTAAGTACCTTGCAAGCGTTTCTCGCTTCGAATTACCAAAGATGGTCTTCGTGTTGTCGTGAAGACTAACCTGCAACTCTCTTTCGAGATCGGTACCAGTGCTGACTGTCCCTCTAACAATAGCCAGCTCTTCTCCAAATTTAATTGCTTCGTGAAGACGTTGTGTGCGAAAAGACTTGGTCCTTGCGAGTAGATAGATTGCCTCTAACCAATTCGTCTTACCCTGCCCGTTGTTTCCATAAATAATATTGAGCCGCGGACCCCATTCAATTCTCCCACTGAGGTTTCTAAAATTGATCGCTTCAATCGCCGCGAGCAGCATGCGTCGATATTAGCAGATCACAAATCCATCCACAGATCACATATAAATAAATCAGCGTAATCTGTGGATGGATTTGAAGGGACCTTAATTTTATGACCTTCTCAGATCCGCATGGGCATTACGACGTACTTGTAGTCGTAATCACCGTTCTCGGAAGGGTGTAGCTGCGCTTGTGAATTGCCGTCTTTAAATTCAAACGCGACTTTCGCGTCGCCAACCACGTTTAGAAATTCCTGTAGATACTGCGCGTTGAAGCCGATGTCGGTTACATCGCCGGCGTAGTCTGTTTGGATCGTTTCGTTGGCTTCACCTTCTTCTGCGTTTTGCGAACTGATAACCAACTGGTTTGGCTCGAGATGAAAACGAATTGCATGCGATCGTTCGTCAGCCATCAATGCAACTCGCCTGATCGCAAGGTTGAGCAAACTGCTATTAAACTCGACTGACTTATCGTTATTCTTCGGCATCACCATTTCATAGTTTGGAAATTGGCCGTAGAGCATGCGCGAAATCAACAGTCGTGGTCCAACCTGGAAATAGATGTGATTCTCATCCATCCCTAAACTGATCTCTTCATCAAAGCCCCCGGCTAGTTTAGCCAACTCCGCTAAGGTCTTCTTCGGGATGAGAGTATCGATGCTCTGCCTCGCGCCGTTATTGATGTTTTTCTTTTCTACGAACGCGAGACGGTGTCCATCAGTCGTAACCATCCTGGCGCCTGAATCGTCCAAAACAAACTTCGCACCGGAAAGCGTGTAACGAGATTCTTCCTGCGTGATGGCGAAGATTGTGCGGTCAATAAACGTCTTGATTACACCCGCGGCAAGCTTGGTCGGTGCTGATTTGAACGAAGGAACTTCCGGGAATGCGTCTCGAGCAACACCTACCATCTTGAATCTTGCGCGATCGCACTTCACCGTTACCCATTCGTTCTCTTCCTTCTTGAAACTAACCGGAGCGTCGGGAAGCAATCGTGCTATCTCGAAAAGCTTCCGCGCCTGGACACACATCGATCCCGGCGTTGTGATCTCTTCCGCATCCATGTCGCAACGAATAGTTACGTCGAGATCAGTGCCAGTAATTCTGATCGTGGTTTCGCCGACTGATTCGATCAGTATGTTTGACAGCACCGGTATCGTGTTTTTCTTTTCTACGACACCTTGAACGAAGCCAAGTTCTTTTTGCAGGTTCTGCTTGCTCACAACAAATTGCATTGCATTCACTCCTTCGAACCTTCCACAACGGCCGTCGCGATTCTTCTACTTCCAGATTCAAAAACTAATATTAATATCTAGCAGTAGTAGTAGGTGCCTGTGGATCTGTGAATAAATACTTAAACCCATTAACTCAAAATATTTAAGACGCTCAACGCCCTGTGGAAACCTGTCGAAAGTTCCACTCGCGGCTGAGGAAAAAATCAGAAGACGTGAACATTAGCACATTTCCACAAAACGTTCTCGGTGGACTGTGAAAAATCGTAGTGTCAGACTATTTTTGTAGCGACTCAGATAGCTCGCTGATGAGTCTTTGCAGAGTCTCATCGGTCGCAACAAGGCCTTCAATTTTTTCCACTGAATGAATAACGGTGGTGTGATGTTTACCGCCAAAGGCGCGACCAATCTCCGGGTAACTATGTTTAGTCAAATGTTTACAGAGATACATTGCGATCTGCCGAGGATGTGAGATTTGCCGGGCATTGTTTTTGGAAATCAATTCTTCGCTCGTCAGTTTGTAAGTTGAGGCCACCAACTTCTGAATCTGCTGAATAGTAACAACGCCGGATTCTTCTTCTTTGGCAATGTTTCTGATCGCATCCTGAGCCAGAGACTTTGAAATCGGTTCGCCTCGAAGAGAAGCAATCGCAATCAAGCGGATTAGAGATCCTTCCAGTTCGCGGATGTTGCTCTTGACTCTTCCTGCGATCAGCATCGCGACGTCGTCAGGAATCGGCACACCAATCAAGTCGCCTTTTCTTTTTAGAATCGCAATCTTGGTTTCGAGATCAGGTGGCTCGATGTCGGCAATCAATCCCCATTCGAAACGAGAATGTAGACGTTCTTCAAGTGTGGGTATTTCTCGGGGCGGACAATCAGAACTGATCACAATCTGCTTCTGTTGGTCGTAGAGCGCATTGAAGGTGTGGAAAAATTCTTCCTGAGTGCGTTCCTTGCCGGCCATGAACTGAACGTCGTCGATCAGCAGCACGTCAACTGAGCGATACTTCTCGCGAAAGCTCTGCGTCTTATCGTAGCGAATGGCGTTGATAAGATCGTTCATGAATCGCTCAGACGAGATGTAGCAGAGTTTGAGATGCTGGTTGCGTTCTTTGATAGCGTGCCCACAAGCGTGCATCAAGTGAGTCTTGCCGAGTCCGACACCGCCATACAAGTAAAGAGGGTTGTACGTTCTCCCCGGCGCTTCAGCTACCGCAAGCGAGGCCGCGTGAGCAAACTGATTGCACGAGCCCACCACAAAACTCTCGTACGTGTATTTGGAACTCAACGAAGGCTCTGATTGTGGCGAAGCAGATGTTTCACTGACGGTTACCACCGCACCCGGTAACGGAGTTGTCTTGAATTCTAAATCAGCAATTATAGGTTCTGATTGGGGCAGTGTGATCTGGTCCGGAACCCAATCTGAACCTTTGCCGACAACCCAGCCGACGGAATAGCCCGACAACCGCAGTTCGTTCAAAGACTCAGCCAGGGCCTGGCCATAGTTGCTGACAACCCAATCCTTAATGTTCTGGTTTGGCGCGCGAAGGTGAATGACGTGTTGAGAGCTATCGAGGCTTTCAAACTGTATCGGGTTAAACCATGTGTCCAGCGTTTGCTGATTTAACCGGCCCTTGAGTGAGTGAAGAATCCTGCCCCAAACATTCGTCTCAACAGAAGTTTGCATTGAAGGACCCGTCGGGGAAGGCGTCAATTTGACTAAAGGCCTCGTAGTAGAACCGTACGCTCTTGTCAGTCGGTTTACACGCGGAACTCTAACCCGTTCCTATCCCGCTATTCTTGCCTGAGCTACCCAAAATCCAAACGTCCAAGGTTTTCCACAATGATTTCCACAGCTAGTGGAAAAACCTCAGCATCTTAAAGTGTTGCTTTAAAGTCTTTTTATATCAATTATTTACAGGGCGGTGACTGTCAAAGCGAGCGGAGACTAACATAGAAGTTTCGGTT
>JBKPJS010000519.1:0-3228 GCA_046730815.1 Acidobacteriota bacterium | reverse complement strand
CTTTAACGCTTTATCGGGTTCGACGTTCTTTTCAACGATTCACGTTGCTGGATGTGGAACTGAAAACCGGGAGGACTCACCAGATTCGCGTTCACCTGGCGTGGTTGAAACATCCTGTCGTTGGCGATGAGACTTATGGGGGCGGCCGCGACAATACGATCCAGGATGCACAACTCCGCGCGCGCATCCGCCACCTCAATCGTCATTTCCTGCACGCAGAGAAACTCGCGTTCACTCATCCGGAGACAGGTCAGTTAATGAAATTCGAGTCACCCTTGCCGGCGGAGTTATCTGAAGTGTTATTAGCCGTGGATGAACGCGGATGATTAAGGGATTGGTTCGAAGCGTTGCGTCAATTGCTTGAAACGATCGTCGGAGCGGAGGCCATCAAACATGGGCTCGATCCTGATTAACACCAAGCCGGGATGTCGCGCCTCAAAGGCCTTGTTCAAATACTCCATCGCCTTATCCTTATCTTTCAAACCCGCGTAGACGATCGCGAAGTACAGTGGCGACACGTAGCGACGCTTCGAAAGCGCGTCGAGTTGGTTGAGGATCGCGCGCGCCTCAGCTTGCTTCCCGGCCATACTGTAGGCAAAGCCGAGTGAGGCAGATGCTTCCGATTCAGCTTCGATTACTTTATCCGGGACCGGACCACTCTCCGGCGCTTTGATAAGCTTACGCAATTCGGCAATCGCCTCCTGATGCCTGCCCTTCTGCACGTACGCCAATGCCAGGTAGTGCCGCGCCACCCAAAAATCCGGATCGCTCTGCAGCGTTGTTTTGTACTTTGCGATTGCGTCGTCGTAGTTGTGTTCGTAATAGGAATAGAGACCGGTGTTGGCGCTGATGATCGGTGAAAGCGGATCGAGTTTGTGAGCTTCCTCAATCTCAGCTTTCGCGAGCGAGAACTTTCCCATCTGCATGAGGTACGAGGCGTACCATTGGTGCGCTGTTGGGTACTTGGGATTCAACTTGAGCGCCTGTTGAAAATCACTTTGCGCGCCGAGCCAGTCCCAGTCGTAAGCCAATCTCACGAACGCGCGCGAAGTATACGCTTCGGCCAATGCGGGATCGGCATCGACGGCTTTCTGCGCCGCTGCCTTGGCCTTTGGCATTTCGTCGAGTGGCCTGACGACGCCGATGTCACAAAGCAGAGCGTATGAATCCGCGAGTCCCGAAAAGGCAAGGGCAAACGTCGGATCCTTTTCCTCGGCGCGTTTGAAATACTCAATGCCGTTGCGAAAGCCCTCTTCGTTTCGTTTGTTCCAGAAGTATCTTCCTTTGAGATAGAGTTCGTACGCCTCCGCGTCTTTCGTGTAACGCTTGGCCAGCTTCTCTTCATCCTCGCCCGACAATCGCAGGCGCAAACTTTGCGAGATCTTTTTCGATACTTCGTCTTGCACAGAAAAGATGTCCGCCAGGCTGCTGTTGTACTCAGCGCCCCAAAGCTGCGATCCATCTGCGACTTTGATCAGCTCTGTTTTAATCACCAGGCGATCGTCGAGTTTCACCAGCCGTCCTGTCAGAACTGCGCCTACGTTCAAATCTCTCCCGGCCTCGAGTGGATCGTGACTCGGTCCCTTGAACCTGAAAGACGCGTTGCGCGACATCACCTTGAGATTAGGAAGTTGTGAAAGACTGTTGATGATGCTTTCAGTCAGACCGTCAGACAAATACTCGGCGTTTGGATCTTTACTGTCGTTAACGAAGGGAAGAATGGCGACGGAGTTGATCGGCCGCGACGACGAGGCAAAGAACACCGCTCCCGCCACGAGGAACACCAGCAGTAATCCCACCACACCATACACAATCCATCTTGTGCGACTTGCCTGATGCTTGCCCATGGAAACTGTTCCGCTTGCCGTAACGGTGTCGATGTGCGATTTGACACCAGTCGGCACTCCCGAAAGCAGATCGGCTCGCGTGGCGCGTGTTGCTTCACTTCCGGTGTCAGGACTTTCTGAATAATGAAGCTCGTCCCGGAGCTGTTCGAGATCGAGTTTCAAATCTGTGATCGTTTGGTAGCGCTTGAAGCGATCCTTCGCCAATGCTTTCGAAATTATTCGTTCCAGTTGGCGAGGCACGTTGGCTACGTGCTGCAACAACGGCGCCGGCTCGTGATCGATGATTGAAACTCGCGTGTGACTGTCAGTCTTGCCTTTAAACGGCGGCTGCCCGGCCACCATTTCATAAAGCACCACACCCAAACTAAAAATGTCAGAGCGCTCGTCGATGCTTTCACCCTGCGCCTGTTCGGGCGACATGTACCCGCTCGTTCCCATGATCGCGCCGGGGTTGGTTTCCGAAATCGGTATCGTGACAGCTTCCGGATCGGCGGTAGTCGAATCTCGATCGGTCAGCTTTGCGATGCCAAAGTCCAGAACTTTCACAAACCGATCGCGGACAAATTTGTCCTGCCGCAACATGATGTTCTCGGGTTTGATGTCGCGATGCACGATGCCCGCGGCGTGGGCTGCTTCGAGAGCCATCGCTACCTGTATGCCGACGCCAAGTGTCTCGTCGAGTTTTAGTGGACCACGCCACAGGCAGTGACGCAGAGTTTCACCTTCGATGTATTCGGTGGCGATGTAGTAGCTGCCTGCGGCTTCGCCGATCTCAAATATGGTGAGAATGTTCGGATGATTGAGCGCCAGAATCGCGCGTGCTTCCTGTTTGAAACGCCGCAGGCGGCCCTCTGATTGAGTGAGTTCCTGCGGTAAGACCTTGAGAGCTACCTTGCGTCCGTGTTGTTTGGTGTCTTCGGCGAGAAAGACTTCACCCATGCCACCCTTGCCCAGTCGGCGTAAGATGCGATAATGGGCGATGTACTCAGGTAGTGAACTGGTGTTGGCTGAATCTGTTTTGTGCGGGGTGTCGGGCATCAAGATGACTGCTTGCGCGACTAAGTTGGACGAGAACAGTTCTGGCGCATTGTAGCACTCTTTGCGCTATGCAGTTTAGAGTTCAAGCTTTAGCTTGCTCCGAAGAACAGCCAAAGGCTGAACTCTGAACTAAGCTATGGAAAGGGCAACAGGTTTGAGGCCGACCGCATCGAATCGCCGGTGTTCAGCAGACTGCGGTTAGCTCCCGAACTATAATCCATATAGCATGTCAGCAGTTCTAAAAACGGTTTTATGCAAATACTTGTCGGTCGCGTTCGTCATCGCTTCCGCGGCGTTGCTTGTCTCCGCCCAGAAGCCTAAGCCTTCACCTATGCCTCCACCC
>JBKPJS010000518.1:0-1842 GCA_046730815.1 Acidobacteriota bacterium | reverse complement strand
CAACGGCAGCAGGCTCGAGCCAAAGCCGCTGACGCCGTGCGTAAAAAACGGTGTGTAGTTGGAGGACTTAAGAACAAACAGGCCGGGCACGATCAGCACGAGCAGCGCCAGACACTTCAACGCTGATAGCGCAACTTGCATGCGACCGAACCAGCGTATGCCAATGACGTGAATTGCATAGAACACCACCAGTGCCGCCAACGCGAGCGGCAGACGAAATCTTTGTGCGTCGATGCGATTGCCGCTCAGAGCTATCAGGTATCCCGCCATCGCGTTGGCAAGATACGCGCCCGCGCCGATGTAGGAGATGATCTTGAGCCATGCGCCAACGTAAGCAAGACGAAAGCCTTTCAAAGTTCGCGAGATGTGCAGGTACTCGCCTCCGGGTTCGCGGCCGAGTGGAGTTGAGAGGTAAGCGGCGTAAGGAATCGAGGTCGCGAGAATAGCAGGTGTTAGCACGAGGTAGCCGAGAATCACGCTTGGGCCAGTGAGCGCCCACGCCTGGCTCGTGACCTGAAAGATTCCCGCGCCGATGAGAATGCCGATCAGGGCCGCGTATGCTTCGAGCGTGCCAAGGTCCCGGCGCAGCCGGCTTACAGGATGTACAGGATTTTTCATGACTTACATGTCATCTTGTTAAATCATGAAAATCCTGTTCATTAATTTGTTTGACGGCATTCTGGGGTCAAGAACCTTTTCAGCGCTCTCCACACCGGCAACGGGAAGTTTTTGCGAATCGATCAATCCGAGTTGGGCCAGCACTGACGCCTGGTCCCAGTAGATGTGTTCGTGCGCCAGCTTGCCCTCGCGGAAGTGAACGATCACCACCAGCCCAACACGCACGTGTTTACCCGTCGGCTCAACGCCGGGCAACATCCAATCCATCTTGCTGGTGTGCGTAAACTCAAAAACCATCTCATCGACGATTTGATCCACGCCGATCGTGCGTGACACAGGTGTCATTGCCGTGTCAGGCGGCATTTGCGGAATGAAACGTTTCGAATAGAACTCACGCAACTCCTCGTGGCCCACGCCGCCAGTCATCACCGGCACGTGGTTCACGTACGCGTCCGTCACCATTGTTTCGAGTGTGTGGTCAGTGTTGCGCGTGGCGAATTCATACTTCACGTGATCGTCCCAGCGCGCGGAGAGAGTCTGTTGCGCGCTCCCGAGACCGGCGCCGGCAAGATGACTAACAAAGAATTCGAGACTGCGGAGATTCGCAAGCTCAGCGGCGGCAGCATCGTAATGCTCGCCGCCGGGACGTCCGAAGGCGTGGTCCAAACCCGGGTAATCGTAAATTGTCACGAGGGGATTTGCATCGAGTGTCGCGTGAATCGCGACCTGGGCTGCGGGCGGACAAAACTTGTCGTGCTCGGCGATGTGCAACAGCAATGGGCTCGTGAGGTTCTTAGCCTCGTGTAAACTCTTTTCGATGCTGACGCCGTAATATCCGACAGCGCAATCGGGCTTGAACCGCACCGGCAACAGGTAAGCGAGGTTTCCGCCCATGCAAAAGCCAACTGCGCCAACGCGGCCATTGCATACCGAAGAGCGTCGTAAAAACTCAAGCGCTGCAGCCGAGTCTTCCACCGCCTTTGCCTCGTCGAGTTTTTGATAGAACTCGATAGCCTTCTGCCAGTCGTCGCCTTTGTCGGTGAGTTGGACGCCGCGCTGAATGCGCCAGAACAGATCCGGACAGAGAGCGACGAAGCCGTGCGCCGCGTACCAATCGGCGACACTGCGCATGTAGCTATTGACGCCGAAGATCTCCTGGAGCACGAGGATGCATGGTCCATAGCCGCTCGCAGGCATGGCGAGATAACCGTCGAATTCACCACC
>JBKPJS010000517.1:0-3241 GCA_046730815.1 Acidobacteriota bacterium | reverse complement strand
GGCGATGTTCGCGCACGCGATCAGTAACACGAGGGCGACGACAGCCGTCGCAATTCCTACAACCGGCAGTGTCTCTTGCCGATCGCGTGGATCCATGCCACCACTCATTTGGAGAAGTTGCACGCTGCGAAGCGTTTCATAGTCCGCCTCACCGCGGTAGCTTTCGGCAACATGGCGCGCGACTTGAGTTAACTCACTGCCCGCCTGCTCACTTGACACTCCAGGTTTCAGTCGCGCAAACACTGCGAGCCAATGACTGTCGCGATTCGTGAATCGATCAGCTCCCGGGTCTGCTGCTCGCGCCGCGCCCGGCGGGTTTAGCACCGGGTACATCGAAAGCGGCAGCCACAATTGACGGTTAAGTCCGACCTCAGTGCCGAAGAAGTTTTCAGGCATGACGCCGATCACAGTGAAGGCGAATCGATTTAAAGAGATCTGCCGCCCGATGATTGTCGAGTCGGAGGCAAAGCGCGTGCGCCAGAGCTGCTCGCTGAGTACGACGACGGGCGTTGGCGTCTGCGAATCGGCAGCGACAAAAACGCGTCCCATACGAGGGCCCACGCCCAGCAAGTCGAAGTAGTTCTCAGTGACGTACTCGCCTTTGATGAGCTCCGGCTCGCTTCTCTGTGTGAGGCTAAAGTCGGCCGTACCAGTGAGCGCTGCCATCCCTTCGAAACTCTGCGCTTGATTTCGATAGTCTAAATAGTCGGGATAAGAGATTGGCGCACGAAGCCACATCAGGCGGTTCTGCTCTTTGACGAGTGGGAGAGGACGAATGAGGACAGCGTTGACGATACTGAAGATCGCGGTGTTTAGACCAATACCGAGACCAAGTGAAATCATGGCGACGAGTGTGAAGGCGGGCGACTTCACCAGCACCCGCAGCCCGTAGCGAAGATCTTGTAGAAGCGTGTTCATGGTTATCTCATTCGTATCTAAGTGCCACCAATGGATCGACCTTCGTTGCGCGCCGCGCAGGCAGGTACGACGCAACCAGAGCAGTGATTGAAAGTATTGCCGCTGTTATAACAAACGTAGCCGGATCGTTTGGCTTCACGCCGAAAAGCAGATTGCTCATCAAACTCGTCAAAGCGTAGGAAGCTGATAGTCCCAGTGCCACGCCAATGATCGCCAACGTGATCGCTTGCCCGATCACCATCCTGAGCACATGACCTCTTTGCGCACCCAACGCCATCCGGATACCAATTTCATGAGTACGCAGAGTCACTGAATAGGAGATGACTCCATAAATGCCGACACACGCGAGCATGAGCGCAACCACTGCAAAGAGCGCGATCAGCGTAGTCCGGAAGCGTGGCTGCGCGACGGCCCTCGAGAGAAGATCTTCCATCGTCCTGATGTTCGTTAACGGTAAGTCAGGATCGATTTTTCTGATTTCGTTGCGTACAGCGCCTGTGAGGCTTAAGGGATCCGCAAGATCGCTCTTGATCACCAGCGCCGCACCCCAGATTGGTTCCTGTGCCGTCGTGTAATAGATTGCGGGTTGAACGTCGTCCGAAAGCCCGTTGTATTTCACGTCGCCAACGACGCCGACAATCGTGCTCCACAATGGATCTTTTTCACTTCCGGTGTTGATGCGTTTGCCAACAGGATCTTCGGCGGGGAAAAAGCCTCGTTGAAGAGTTTCGTTAATCAACGCGACACGGGGCGCCTCAGGCAAATCGGCTCCGGTAAAGAGTCGTCCGCTGCGCAAGGGAATGCCCAGTGCTCGAAAGTAATCGGGGCTTACCATCGTGAAGTAAGCGATCTGTTGCGAGGCAGCGGACTGCGCTTGCCCTTCGATGGCGAAGTTGCTCGAGAAGGCCGTGTCATCGGGCGGCAAACTATTGCTTATGGCCGCAGCCTGCACACCGGGTAATGATTGCACCTGGCCCAACAGGCGTTCGCCGAATTCACGGGCTGCCCGCTCTTCCCGATACCGTTGACCGCGCAACGAAAACTGCATCGTTAAAACGCGTTCTCGATTGATCCCGGGATCGACTTGTTGTAAACGCCAGAGACTCTTGATAAGCAACCCGGCGCCCGTCACCAGCATTACTGCAAGAGCAAGCTCGGTAACCACTAGAACGGCGCGCCCGCGTCGCCTCCCTGGACTCTCGCTCGTTCCGCGTCCGCCACCTCTGAGGACCTCGTTGAGATTCAAACGCGAGTTCTGCCAAGCGGGAACCAACCCAAAGACAACTCCCGTCAAAAGCGAGACCATCGCGGTCCATAAAAGCACAAAACCATCGACCTTGATTTGATCGATTCGCGGAAGACTATCGGGAGCAAACCTGACCAGCAGAGAGACTCCCCAGAGCGCGCAGAGTGTCCCGAGAACACCTCCCGCAACCGCCAGCAACAAGCTCTCAGTCAGCAACCGCTGAACGATCCGGGCCCGGCTCGCACCGAGAGCGCAAAGGATCGAGATCTCTTTCGCACGCGAAGCTGAGCGCACTAGCGTGAGGTTCGCGACGTTGACGGCAGCAATCAAAAGCACGAGGGTTACGGCAACGAGCAAAGCCACGAGAGCCGGTCTAACCTCGCCGACGATGAAGTCGTTAACTGAAAGAACAGTGAAGGTGAAGTTACCGCCATCGAAGCTAGACTTCATCGCTCTTGTGTCAGTCACTGCCTGATCGATCGACACACCGGGCTTGAGTCGCGCGACACCACTGAGAAAGTACGGTCCACGCCGCGTAGGTTGCTCGAGCCGCAATGCCCGCCACAATTGAACTTCCGGATTTGGAAAATTCATGTGCGCCGGCATTATTCCGATGACGTTAAAGCTTTGGCCGTTGAGATTGATCGTGCGGCCCACGATTTGTGGATCGGCGGCGAAGTGCGTCCGCCAGAACTGATCTCCAAGGATCACGGTTGCTGGTCCATTAGGTTGTTCATCGGTTGCTTGAAAGTCGCGACCAAGTTGAACTCCGACTCCCAGCACTGAGAGAAAGTTTGCTGTTACGCTCGCGCCGCGCACCTGAACAGGAATCTCGCCCCCCGTGAAATTCACAGAGCCCTGTTGAAACGCTGCAATACCTTCGAAAGAGCGACTTTGCGCGCGCCAATCAAGCAGATCGGCTACGGCGAGCGGAGTTCGAGCGCCGCCCGCCGCGGGTGCACCGTGGTTCCAAACCAACACCAGGCGGTCTGATTCCCTGAACGGAAGTGGCCGCAACAACACGGCGTTGACGACAGAAAAGATCGCAGTGTTTGCGCCAATACCAAGGGCTAACGT
>JBKPJS010000516.1:0-3110 GCA_046730815.1 Acidobacteriota bacterium | reverse complement strand
CATTCGGTTTAGGACCAGCAACGCTTCTGGGAATGCCCAATGCATTGGAGATGCAAAGCATCATCTCTCGCGGCATGGCCGGTAAGAAGTAACCCAAGAAGTAACCTTAGCCAGGATTACAGGATTTGCAGGCGGTCAAGATACCTGCAAATCCTGTTAATCCCGCCAACGTGTAATTCTTGTATGAAGCTCGTCTCCATCTCCCTTATCTCGTGGCTGCTTGGCTTGTTGCTCATCCTGTCTCAGTTTACTGAGGTCAACGGCGCCACAGTCACATCCTTGATCGCGACAGCGCTGTTGTTCTCGCTGGCCTATGCCCCCTCTCTCTCATGGCTGCGCCAACGCATGGGCGGCTGTAAACCAGCGCTGCTCTTTCCTCTTGCCTCCGCAGTCGTACTCAACATACCTGTGTTCCTGATCGAGATTCTTGCGATAGGCAGAACTTTAGCGGCGTCGGAAGCGTTAGCATGCATTGTTGCTTTTCTGCTTATGGGCACGGTCTTTGGACTCGGATTCGTTTGGAATTATCAGGACACAGCGATATAAAAAGAGTATGGCACTCCCCGCTTCGGTTCCCGAGGAACCGATCAAAGCTCAAACGGCTCCTATCGAGCCACCGGTAATCGACCTTCATGCCCTTAGCGTCTCTTTCGGTCGCCGGCAAATTCTAAAGAACCTGCGCGGCGACCTGCGCGGCAAAGCGATTGGTCTGCTTGGTCCAAACGGCGCCGGCAAGACCACACTGATTCACACGTTGCTCGGATTTCATCCGGCCTCCGCCGGCACTGCTCAAATCTTCGGTCTTGATATCGCCCACGAAGCGAAACAGATCAAGTCGCTAATCGGCTACATGCCCGAGCGCGACTCATTCATCGCGAAGATGAGCGCCGTGCATTTTGTTCGCTTGATGGGTGAGTTGTCAGGACTGCCTCCCGAAGCGGCTTTGGAGCGAGCTCACGAAGCGCTCTTCTATGTTGGTCTGGGTGAGGCGCGTTATCGCAGGCTTGAAACCTACTCGCTCGGCATGAAGCAGCTTGCGAAACTCGCCCAGGCAATCGTTCATGGTCCAAAGCTGATCTTTCTCGACGAGCCTACAAACGGACTCGATCCTCCGGCTCGCCTGCGCATGATCAAACTGATACGCGAGATACGGGACAGTGGTCACGCCAATATCGTTTTGTCATCGCACCTGTTGCTGGACGTCGAGGAGTGCTGCGATGAGATCCTAATACTTAAGGAGGGGCAGATCGTCGTCTATTGCAACCTCGAGGAAGAACGCAAGTCCAACCGGAAATTCCTGATGTTGGAAACGCGCGGAGATCAGGACAGATTTGTCAAAGCGCTCGCAAAACTGGGATGTGAGTATGCCTTGTCAGGGGGTAATCGTCTGAAGATAGTTTTGCAGGAGGGCATCGAGGTGCGCGACCTGTACCGGCTGGCTGCCGAAGAGCAGGTGCAGATCCGGCGTTTGAGCTACAAGCGCGACTCTCTGGAGGATATCTTCCTGAAAGCGATGGAGAACGGCTATGGCGGTTTATGAACAGACGTATAAGCCTTTCAGCGGCAAGCTGACTCCTGAGTGGAGCCGGTTTCTGATCATTCCGCGGCACGCGTATCGAGCAGTCTTCAATTCTAAACTGTTCACGGCGTTCTTCGTCATCTGCTTTTTACCGCTGCTCGTCGAAGCGATTCTGATCTACTTGCATCATAACATCAGCGCCATTGCGATAATGAAGATTGACGTTAAAGCACTCGTGCCGATCGACGCCTCGTTTTTTCAGACGTTTGTAAACATTCAGGGCGGGTTTGCTTTTTTTGTCGCGCTGCTTGTTGGACCACCGCTCGTTTCTCGCGACCTGCGCAACAACGCGCTGCCGCTTTATCTCTGCCGGCCTTTTTCACGCACGGAATACGTGATGGGGAAGATGTCAGTGATACTGATCTTATTGTCGGCAATCACGTGGGTTCCTCAGTTGCTGCTCTTTCTGTTCCAGTCGTACCTGGAAGGGTTCACGTGGTTCAGGAGTAATCTCTGGATGGCGAGTGCGATAGTCATCGGCAGCGTTGTTTGGATACTTTTGCTGGCGCTGCTGTCGCAGACGATATCGGCGCTCGTGAAATGGCGCGTGATTGCAAGCGGAGCGCTGCTCGGTCTGTTCTTCATTCCGTCAGTGTTCGGCGAGTTTGTCAACATCGTCTTTCAAACGCGCTGGGGAAACATTATTAGCCTGGGCGCGTTGATGAAAAACGTGACTGCGGGGCTTTTCGGTACCTTTGATCGGGTATCCGGGACGATGAGAATCACCGATTTCAACGACAATGTCATCAGGGAAGTACTTTTGATCGAGCCACCGCTTTGGTGTTCGTGGACGGCGCTATTTGTAGTCTGCGCGATCTGTCTCGCGTTGCTGGCGTGGAAGGTCAAAGCATACGAGGTTGTGAGATGAGTTCTCCTGATCAGCTCATCATCTTCGACAACGTCTCCAAGTTCTACGGCGAGATACTCGGAGTGAATCGGGTCAACTTGCAGATTGCACCCGGTATCACGAGCCTGGTTGGACCGAACGGAGCAGGGAAGTCGACGTTGATGAATTTGATGACGGGACTGCTGCGACCGACGCGCGGATCGATCACGATCGTAGGCATTCCCACGGACCAACCGGAACAACTCTTCCGCAAAGTCGGGTACTGTACGCAGTTTGACTCGTTCCCGAGAGGTCTGACCGGACGCGAGTTTATCAACGCGTTTTTGCTGGTCCATGGCTTCGATCGCAAGCGAGCAAACGAGTTGAGCCAGGTTGCGCTCGAGCGCGTCAATCTCGTGGAAGCAGCAGATCGAAAGGTCGCCGGCTACAGCAAAGGCATGCGACAACGCATTCGCCTGGCGCAGTCAATTGCTCACGAGCCCTCGGTCTTGATTCTCGATGAGCCTCTTAATGGACTCGATCCGATGGTACGCGCTGAGACGATTGCGCTCTTTCGCAAGCTCGCTGCCGAAGGCCTGCATCTGATCATCTCGTCACACATTCTGCACGAAGTCGACATGATGTCTGACCGCGTCGTGCTCTTGAACAACGGCTACATCGTAGCCGAAGGAAACATTCATGGCG
>JBKPJS010000515.1:0-2383 GCA_046730815.1 Acidobacteriota bacterium | reverse complement strand
AGTAAAAACTGGGAGTTACGTTTGTTTTTAATTGATCAGAAATAAGACCACTGATGATCAGGTCCTCATACTGCTCGTAGCCGCTGGCGAACGACATCTCGATACTGATTTTCCGCGCCTGCTGCGAACCATTCTTGAACTGCAGCTCGCCCTCACTGGAACACCACCGCCACGTTTTCTCCGGTGAAACCTCCAGTCCGGAAAAACCACCAGTCCACTCGAGCAGCAGCGGATGACGACTCACGTCCTGCTTTATCTGCCACTGGTCGCCGGGATATTTCTCATGCAATCTTCTGGTGTAATCCGCAAGATTGAAAAAGAGCAACCTGCCGTTGCGGCTGATCAGAGGTTTAACTTGAAGCACATTTGAGAGCTCCGACTCCTTTGCGGCGCCGTCATCTTCATAACCATACCGATCGAGGTAAATGCCGGTGAAACCCACGAAGCAGAGCGTCTGAACAAATTCCTCAGGCGGCAATGCTGCGACGTGTTGTTGCCATACATCTCCTTCACGGTTCTTCATTGCTCCGTAACTCCATCGCAGTGACCGGGAATGAAGATAGCCGCGGAGGTGATCGTAATCGACCATACGGTTTACCTTCGGATGTTCGGGAAAAGGAAGATAAGGTAGTTGAAAGATCATGGAACCAGGCGGCACCGACGCCTCGATGCTGCGCACAAAGTCGTCGTCGCTCATAAACTCGGCCTTGATTGCTGGATACTGAGGAACAAACCCCCGAGTTGTTTGGTCGAGCAGCCCTGCAATTAATACGAAGCAGGCAAAGATATAGAAGGCGATTCGCGCTCCGCTGCTTCGAGCTTTGCGGAAAATGTGGTCCAAGCCCGCAGCTACGGCCAGGAAGGAGAAGAAAGCGATAAAGACACTGATGCGGTTATAACTTCTGATGCCGGGTGATACGAAGAGCGCAAACAACGATCCGAGTCCACCGATGGTCCCCAGCAACGTAGCAAAGATGTTGAAGACACTGAGATCCGCAAGGAGACCCACATCGCGTTTGTGATAAAACAACGCGCCGAGCAAAACCAGGAAACCGATACTCCCGACCAGTCCGAGTGTGGCTGCATCGTTTTCAGTAACTTCCGTGTTCTCGTTGTAAAGGTGCTTGAGTTGATTGAAATATGGGACTCTGTGTCCGGTGATCGGCAGCAACAACTGCGAAATCTTCAGGGCATAGACTTCTGGGCCAGCGAGACTTCGCTCAGTTACGCCGACATTGCCGTTCCTGTACATGTTGATGAGCGTTGGCGACAGGTTCACCACCAACGCCGTACAGGTCACCGCGATTAGTATCACGGCCGCGGCAAGCGGCCTTAACGTCTTCCGGTTAATCGCACCGCAAAAGCCGGCAATCAACAGCAGAAAGCACGAGAAAAAGGGATGATAAATTCCGCTCGAGCCGATCAATGCGCAAACCACAACACTAAAAATGAATTTGCCGTTGCGTGGATTAAATCGTTCTTCACCTTTGTTGAATAACCTTCCAGAGCTGGTCCAAAGCAGCACTAGCACGACCAGCGGGATAAAGTAATAGGCTGAAAGAAAGAGATGACTTTCGTCTCGCATGAAGTGGTACGGAAGAAATGTGTATAACAGACTGCAGCAGAGCGAAGTGATATAAGAGAAACCAAGTCGTCGAAAAACGTAGAGAGATGAAATGGTGATAAGCGGAAAGGTGAGCAGATAGAATACGTTCAATACCAGGATCGCGTTGGCACTGAAAAGAGAAATGAGCCAGAGAATGACTGCCGCGGAGTTGTCTACCGCGGGAAAGTCATACATCTTGAGACCGTAGGGCATGCCGAGAAACGGATTCTGCCAGTACCAGCCGTTGTCGATGATTCCTCGGATGAACATTGCGTGAAGCAAAGCATCGCCGTTGTAATGCAGCGGCACACGCAAATCGGCGCGCCAGAGTTTTAAGACGAAGCAAACGCCGAGCAGAGATAACAGCACCGCTGCGAGATATTGTGAGGCTCTCTGAAGGCGGTAGTTATCGACGAGCCAGTTTTTCATCTAGTCGTAAGCCAGAGAGTCGATTGGACCGAACGTGGGCCCCATGTTACAGATAAGTTCTGTTCATGGGAAGAAAACGATTTTGAGAGTGGAGCCCTAATCTTCTCTGCACAGAGAATCGAAACCGAAGTTCTCGATCGCATGCAGCTTCTCGAAAAACTCCGTAATGCTAACTGGCTCACTCGTCTCCGGCACGATAGGAGCATTCAAGACGCACTCTTCGTGTTTCTCCTGACACGAATTCTAATCTTCTTCATCTTCATCTGCGTGGGCCATCTCAGCGTCGTAACAATCCCGGATTCCCCGACGAACGTTCGGGACAGTTTCATTTCGTTTGAAAAAGTATCG
>JBKPJS010000514.1:0-4757 GCA_046730815.1 Acidobacteriota bacterium | reverse complement strand
TTGTCCCACTGATTGAGCAAGCGTTTGGCGCGCGCACTACCGGTGTACCGCGCGTGCTGCTCGACGATATGTCGCAGCGTGTCGCGCTCGCCGAGATCGGCGACAGGAATCAGATCGACCATGCCGAGGTTGCACTGCTGCTTGAGCAGGTCGAACTCATCGAGCACAAACGCCAATCCGCCGCTCATGCCGGCGGCGAAGTTGCGACCAGTTTTGCCGAGCACGACGACAGTGCCTCCGGTCATGTACTCGCAACCGTGATCGCCGACGCCTTCGACGACGGCAATCGCGCCGCTGTTGCGCACGGCAAAACGTTCACCGGCGGTGCCGGCGAAATACGCTTCGCCCGATGTCGCACCGTACAGAACGGTGTTGCCGATCAAAACCGTTTGATCCGGAATGAACTGCGCGGTGCGCGGATGGCGCACGACGAGCCGACCGCCAGACAGCCCTTTACCGACGTAGTCGTTGGCTTCGCCTTCCAGCTCGAGCGAAAGTCCTCGTGCGGCGAACGCCCCAAAGCTCTGCCCCGCCGATCCGGTCAACCGGAACGAGATAGTGTCCTGAGGCAAGCCGTCGTCGCCATAGCGCTTCGCGATCTCACCGGAGAGCGTTGCGCCAACCGCACGATCCGCATTGGTGATCGGAAGAGACGCCTTGACCCGATCGCCTTTCTCCAACGCTGGTCGCGCCACTTCCAGCAGAATTGCGTTGAGCGATTTTTCCGCGACGCCCGGCCGAGGACGGCGAGCCATGTAATGCCGGATGACGCGGTCGGTGCGCAGAGCATCGTTCGGCCGGGTGAGATGCAGCAAAGCCGACAGATCGAGGGTGCTACCCTTAGCGTGATCGGTTTCGGCCGGCGCCTCGAACCGCAGCAGATCGGTGCGACCGATGACTTCCTCGAGAGACCTGAAGCCGAGCTGCGCGAGAATCTCGCGCACTTCTTCAGCGACGAAGAAGAAGTAGTTCACCACGTGCTCGGGCTGACCTGCGAAGCGCGCGCGCAGCTCAGGGTCCTGCGTCGCGATTCCGACCGGGCAGGTGTTGAGATGGCACTTCCGCATCATGATGCAGCCTTCGACGATGAGCGGCGCCGTCGCAAATCCGAATTCGTCGGCGCCGAGCATTGCGGCGACTACGACATCGCGTCCGGTCTTGAGCTGACCATCAGTCTGCACGCGCACTCGGCCGCGCAGATTATTCATCACCAAGGTCTGCTGGGTTTCGGAGAGGCCAAGCTCCCAGGGAGAGCCGGCGCGCATGATCGATGACAGCGGCGATGCTCCGGTGCCGCCGGAATCGCCGGAGATGACTATGAGGTCCGCGCGCGCTTTGGCGACGCCGGCAGCGACAGTACCGACGCCCGCTTCAGCGACCAATTTCACCGACACCGCGGCTTCCGGGTTGATTGCTTTCAGGTCGTAGATCAGCTGCGCCAGATCTTCGATCGAGTAGATGTCGTGGTGCGGAGGCGGCGAGATCAGTGTGACGCCAGGAATCGAGTGACGTGTCTTGGCGATGATCGAGTCGACCTTGTGTCCGGGCAGCTGACCGCCTTCGCCGGGCTTGGCGCCCTGCGCGATCTTGATCTGCAGCTCCTGCGCGTTCATCAGGTACTCGGCTGTCACACCGAAGCGCGCTGACGCAACCTGTTTGATCGCGCTGTTCCGATTCGTGCCGAAGCGTGAGCGCTCCTCGCCACCTTCACCGCTGTTGCTGCGACCGCCAATGCTGTTCATCGCGACGGCGAGCGTCTGGTGTGCTTCAGCACTGAGCGAGCCGAACGACATCGCACCCGTGCAGAAGCGGCGGGTGATCGACTTTGCCGACTCGACCTCGTCGATCGGAATCGGCTCGCGCGCAACGAAATCCAGCAGGCCGCGCAGGGTTGAGCGCTGTTTCGTCTCGCTATTGGCGAGCTTCGAGAACTCCTTGAACGTCGAGTAGTTGTCAGTACGGGTAGCGTGCTGGAGCTTGGAGATTGTCAGCGGATTCCAGTTGTGGTGCTCGCCCTGAATCCGGTACTGGTAGTCGCCGCCCGCGTCGAGCCGCGTCGCGGTCTCCTCGAACGCAAACGCGTGGCGGCGCAGAGTCTCGTCGGCTATCAGCTCGAGGCCGATGCCGCCGACGCGCGACGGAGTACCGGTGAAGTGTTTGGCGATGAGCGCGGAATCGAGGCCGACTGCTTCCCAGAGCTGAGCGCCGCAGTAACTCTGAAGGGTCGAGATTCCCATCTTCGACATGATCTTCAGAAGACCCTTTCCGACGGCCTTTACATAGTGTTGAACTGCAACTGAAGAAGACCAGCCGGCGGCTGTGGGCTGTGCAGCCTGCTGCCCCGAGCTTTGTTCGGCGAGCGCCTCGACGGTCTCGAGAGCGAGGTAAGGATGGACAGCACTCGCGCCGTAGGAGATCAACAGCGCGATGTGGCTGACTTCGCGGGCTTCGCCGGTTTCGGCGATGATACTGACGCGGCCGCGGAGGCCTTCGCGAATCAGGTGATGATGAACGGCGGCCACGGCGAGTGCGGGCGGAATCGGTGCGTGCGTCTCGTCGACACCGCGATCGCTGAGAATGAGGATGCCGCAATCTGTGCGTACTGCATCCATCGCTTTCTCGCACAGCGCATCGATGGCCGGGGCTAATGCGTCAGGACCGGTGGCAACATCGAAAACGGTCGGCAGGGTAATCGCGCGCAGGTTTGCATCGCTGACCGAGCGAAGCGCTGCGACATCCTTATCGGTGAGTACGGGCTGCGGAATCCGGACCTGACGTGCGTGCTCGGCGCCGACCTCGAGCAAGTTGCCCTGCGGGCCGAGGTTCATCGCGAGCGACATCACCAGCTGCTCGCGCATCGGATCGATCGCGGGATTGGTGACCTGCGCGAACATCTGCCGGAAGTACGAGAACAGCAGCTGCGGTCGGTTCGATAGCACGGCCAACGGGGTATCGTTGCCCATTGAGCCGGCGGGTTCCTCACCGTTTTCCGCCATCGGGGTGAGGACCATCTTCAGCTCGTCGGCGGTGTAGCCGAACAGCCGTTGCCTGGTGAATAACGGCAAAAGAACGGGGTATCGGGTATCGGGTATTGGGCATGGGGCATCGGTGAAGTGCCCACCAGCCTCCACCCCTTGCCCGATGCCCTCCACCCGATGCCCGATGCCCTGTTCTTTTGCCTTTAAAGTGTCAAGATCGATGCGGTGCTCGGCGACCCAACGCCCGTAAGGCCGGACCATCGCCAACTCGGTCTTCACTGCTTCATCATCGAGCACCTGGCCCGTGGTCGTGTTAACCACGAACATGCGACCAGGCTCCAGCCGGCCTTTCGCGCGGATGCGATCAACGGCGATCGGCAACGCTCCCGCTTCGGAAGCGAGAACGACGAGATCGTCTGAGGTGACCACGTAGCGCGCCGGGCGTAGACCGTTGCGATCCAGAACGGCGGCGACGGAGCGCCCATCGGTGAACGCCATCGCCGCGGGACCATCCCACGGCTCCATCAGCGACGAGTGATACTCATAGAACGCGCGGCGATCGGGCGTCATCGTCGCGTGCGATTCCCACGCTTCGGGAATGATCATCGCCATCGCGTGGGCGAGCGGACGCCCGGCGAGCGTCAGCATCTCCAGCACGTTGTCGACCGACGCCGAGTCGCTTTGATTCGGTGCGCAGACGGGGAACAGCTCGTCGAATCGTCCGCCAAAACGGTCGCACGACATCGCTGCTTCGCGCACGCGCATCCAATTGAGGTTGCCGCGCAGGGTGTTGATTTCGCCGTTGTGGCAAAGGAAGCGGTACGGGTGCGCCAATCGCCACGATGGGAAGGTGTTCGTGGAGAATCGAGAGTGAACGAGCGCGATTGCGCTCGCCAGATCAGAATCCTGCAGGTCCCGGTAGAACCTCGGCAGCTGGTCCGGCGTCAGCATTCCCTTGTAGACAATCGTGCGCGATGAGAATGACGCGAAGTAGCAATCGGCGCCGTCAGGAATCGCGCGCAGGGCGGCTTCGATTTTCCGCCGCATCTTGTAGATCGCGACCTCGAACGAAGTGTCGCTGGCGACTTCGCGATCGATGAACAGTCGGGTGATGAATATCTGCCGGATGACGGGACGCGTCCGTCTCGTCGAGGATGACAGGACGGAGTCATCCACGGGCACGTCGCGCCATCCCAGGACCGAATAACCTTCACTCGCGACGGTCTGTTCTATTAACCGCTCGCAATTCGCGCGTGCTGTTGTGCGCGACGGAAGGAACACCATGCCGACGCCGTAACTGCCGGCGTCGGTCAGCGGGATACCGGCAAATGCACAGGCGCGGCGCAGGAAAAGATGCGGCACTTGAAGGAGGATGCCGGCGCCGTCACCTGTGCACGCATCGGCAGCAACTGCGCTGCGATGCGAAAGGTTGAGCAACAGTTGGAGGGACTTTTCGACGATGTCGCGCGAGCGCACGCCGTGGATGTGTGCGACAAAACCGATGCCGCACGCGTCGTGCTCGTAAGCCGGGTCGTACAGGCCCTGCTTTGTCGTCATCTCGTTCCCTGGAGCGTCCGCTCCGGTGAAGTCAGACAAGAAAAAAGGGCCTCATCCTTTTGGGAGAGGCCCTCGCGCGTTTCTACAAGTCTGTCGTCAGCTTCTTCGCCCGCGCGCACCCTCTCCCGTCTCCGCGATATTAATCGCGGCGATAAGGAGGAGTCGATAGGCGCGGGAGATGGTCTGCATACTTATGCAGAAATTAGCGTCGTTCCTGGTGAT
>JBKPJS010000513.1:0-17808 GCA_046730815.1 Acidobacteriota bacterium | reverse complement strand
TTGCAGCAGACAAGGAGATTTTGGTTCGCAGCGAAATGATGTTCAGCGGCTACTACAAAGCTCCCGAAGAAACTGCGAAAGTGTTTGCTAATGGTTGGCTGCTCACCGGCGACCTCGGTGAGTTGGATGACGACGGCTTTCTGAAGATCATCGGCCGAAAGAAAGAATTAATCGTCACTTCTACCGGAAAGAAAGTAGCACCCGCGCTGCTTGAAAACATGCTCAAGGAACATCACCTGATCAGCCAGGCAATGGTGTACGGCGAAGGACGAAGTTATCTCGTTGCGCTGATCACGCTGAATGCAGTGGAGCCGCGTGAAAAGATCCAATCAATAGTCGATGGTGTGAATCGCCGTGTGTCGTCTACTGAATCGATCAAGCGTTTTGCGATATTGGATCGCGACTTCGAAATAGAGCAAGATGAGATCACGCCGACAGGAAAACTCAAGCGCGATGTTATAACTGAGCGCTTTCGACATGTGATTGATGAACTCTACCATCCATCCACAGATTACACAGAATCTGCGTAATCTGCGGACGGATTTCAATATATTGGGAGAAGATATGACGAGGTTTACAAGGCCACTATTCTTCAGCACGTTGCTTTTACTGTCCGTGAGCCTGACTGCTTTCGCCTCACCGCCAGTCGAGAAGGAAACGCTCGTCTTTGGCCAGAAGATCCACTACGTCGAAGCTGGCTCTGGCCCAACCGTCATCTTGTTGCACGGCCTCGGTGGTTCGACACAAGCATGGCAGTACAACATTAGCCCACTCGCTGAAAAATTTCATGTCTTCGTCCCCGATCAGATCGGCTTCGGAAAGTCTGACAAGCCACTGGTCAACTATCGCATTCGCACTTACGTCGACTTCCTTGATCAGTTTTGCAAACAACTCAAGATCGAGCGCGCGTCCTTAGTCGGCAATTCAATGGGAGGCTGGATTGCAGCCGCGTTCACCGCCGCCTTCCCGGACCGCGTCGATAGGCTCGTGCTGGTAGATGCTGCGGGCTATGCACCACCGCAAGATCTCGATACGCGTACGTTCTTTGCTTTAAATCCCACGACCAGGCAAGGAATGAAACTCCTGGCCGGCAAAGTCTTTTACAACAAAGCATTTTTAACTGACGCTGCAATTGATGCAGCAATCGCTGCTCGACTTGCGGCCGGTGACGGCTACACGATTCAAAGTATTACTGAGTCGATCATCCGCGGCGAAGACTTCCTCGACGACACAGTCAAGACCATTAAGCGGCCTACGCTCATTGTCTGGGGACGCGAAGACGGTCTCGTCTCGCTGGCGGAGGGCGAGCATTTTAATAAGGACATCGTTGGTTCGAAGTTAATGGTGATCGATCAGTGTGGTCATGTACCGAACCTCGAGAAACCTGGGGAGTTCAACGCAGCAGTAATCAAGTTCCTCAGTGCAGACGCTCAATAAAGATGAAGTTCAGCGTTGGCGATAGCGCCGAAATCACAAAGACAATCGAGCAAACCGATATCGCGGCATTTGCCGATGTTACCGGTGACCACAATCCCGTTCACGTTGACGAGGAGTTCGCGAAAACGACTCGTTTCGGGCGACGCATCGCTCACGGAATGTTGACTGCTTCACTTATTTCTTCAGTGCTGGCTAACAAACTGCCGGGCGAGGGAAGCGTCTACCTCGGGCAGACGCTTCAGTTCCTCGCTCCTGTCTTTCCAGGTGATGAAGTCACCGCACGCGTCACCGTTAAGGAGATTCGCGAAGACAAACCAATTCTAAAACTGGAGACGATCTGTTCGAACCAGCGCGGTGAAATCGTTATCCGCGGCGAAGCAACTGTGCGTATCGACAGATTCCACAGGAAGGAATCTGCGTAATCTGTGGATAAGAGCCCGGTTCGCAACTACTCCTGGTACGCCCTCGCACTGCTGACGCTGGTTTACGTCTTCAATTATCTCGACCGCACCATCATCTACATTCTCCTGCCGCTGATCAAAAAGGAGATGGCGTTTACCGATCTGCAACTGGCATTACTCGGGAGCATGTCGTTTGTCATCTTCTTCACCGTACTCGGAATTCCCTTTGGCCGCCTGGCTGATCGAGCCGTACGAAAAAACATGATCGCCGCCGGCCTCGCAGTTTGGAGTCTCTTTTCAGGTCTCACCGGGTTTACAAACGGTTTCTGGTCCTTATTGATTTGTCGTCTGATGGTCGGCGTTGGAGAGGCCACACTTGGACCAGCAGCGTTATCGTTGTTGAGCGACTATTTTCCGCCTCGCGTGAGAGCGACTGTGCAGGCTGTCTATTCTTCCGGCATCGCGATCGGCGCCGGTGTTGGTTTCTTTCTTGGCGGCTGGTTGGGCCAGTACTACGGTTGGCGCGTTGCATTTTATGCGTTGGGTTTTCCAGGGCTCATTATCGCGGTGCTGGTTTTCATGTTGCGAGAACAACCGCGCGGCAAGACGGAGAGCGCGACGACGAAGTACACCGCAAGGGATTGGAAAATTCTCTTCAAATCGGTTCCACTGCGATATCACTATCTCGGTTATGGTTGTTTTGGCCTGGCCGCAAACAACCTTTCATTTTGGGGAGCCACATTCGTCACGCGCGTCTATAAGCTCGACTTGTTGACGATCGGTTTTTACGGCGGACTGCTGACGTTAGCGGTAGGTGTGCCGGGAACGATTGCCGGTGGCTATCTTGCAGATAAGTTCCTGAGGTTTGGGCGCGGCGGTCGCATGTTGTTTGGCGCACTTGCCGCTTTAATCGCAGTGCCGTTCTGGTTGTTGTTTATTTTTTCTGGAAGTCTTTTGCTGCTGCTGACTGCTAACCTGGTTCTGTTGGCGCTTTCACTCGTGTGGCTTGGTCCGGCAGCGGCGGATGTGCACGACATTGCTGGACCTGAGTTGCGTGGCCTTGGCATTGGTGTTTACTTTTTTGCCGTAATCATCGCCTATGGACTTGGTTCGTTAGTGATAGGCCAACTCAACGACTGGCTTGGCGCAACCGCCACCCCACTCAACATGCGCTTCTCCATGCTGCTCTGCCCACTCGCGTGTCTAGTCGCAACCCTGAGCCTCTGGCGCGGCTACCGCGCCGCAAGATAGTTGTATCGGGACGATAGAATTTGATCCAGTGGCATTGTCCGTGTACAAGGCTGTCAGGTATCATAGACCACACCATGCCGGAAACATCGATACAAATCCCAACAGGATTCAGTCAGCTTTCCAAAGCTGAACAGGTTCGCTATATCCAGTCGCTTTGGGACCAGATTTCCGAACGGCCCGAAGAGATTCCGGTTCCTGAAAGCCACCTGCAACTTGCCGAAGAAAGGCTGCGGCGTCATCGGGAGAATCCGTCCTCCGCGCGATCTGCTTTTGAAGTTATCGACCGCCTATCTAAAAAGCCCGGGTGAAATTGTATCGACTCTAAGCTACTCCTGCCGTTGAGTTCGATGTCGAAGCTGCCTTCGATTGGTACGAAGGTGAGGAGCCGGGACTTGGATTCGAATTTCTCGACGAGCTTCGTGTTGCTTACCAAAGAATCCTGGATCATCCTCTCGGATATCAGGATCTCCGCTCTGGAATTCGCCGGGCATTGACGCGTCGATTTCCTTACGCGATCTATTTTTCCATTGAACCAGAAACAATCGTAATCGTCGCCGTCCTTGGCACCGCGCGCGATCCCGCCGAGTGGCAGCGCCGGATCTAAATCCGTTCGAGGAGCGCGTTGATTTAGAATATACTCTCCATAAACTTTCCTGTGTGAGGTGCGAGACGTTGACTCAGGCTGAAAAAGGAAAAATTTTTCGCGCGCTTCATGAACGTGATGCCGCATTTATCATCCCAAACCCGTGGGATATTGGCACGGCCCGATTACTGGCCCACCTCGGTTTTGAAGCACTGGCGACCACCAGTGCCGGGCATGCATTTTCTGTCGGACAGCGGGACAACATGATTCCTCGCGACAAGACGATGATGCATCTTGCCGATATTGCCTCAGCTACCGATCTGCCTGTTAGCGCCGATCTCGGCAACTGTGGGGATAGCCCTGAAGCCGTTTCGGAAACTATCGCGCTGGCCGCGGCGGCGGGAGTCGTCGGCGGCTCGATCGAAGACATGACGGGACGCTCCGATCATTCGCTCTATGAGATTGAGCTTGCGGCCGAGCGTGTCCGTGCGGCGGTTGAGGCGGCGCGCGCGCTTCCGTTTACGTTCACGTTAACAGCGCGCGCCGAAAACTATCTTGTAGGCCAGCCGGATCTGAGAGCCACGATCAAGCGACTTCAGACTTATGAGGAAGCTGGAGCAGATGTTCTCTATGCACCGGGTCTGACAAAGAAAAAGGATATCGCTTCGGTAGTCAGTTCTGTTGGTCGCCCGGTGAATGTTCTCATGGCATTTCCAGGCGTTCACTTAAGTCTGAGCGAACTATCCGAGATTGGCGTTAAGCGAATCAGCGTTGGCAGTGGGCTCACGCGCGCGGCTCTTGGAGCGTTTCTCCGCGGGGCGCGTGAGATGAAGGAGCATGGTACATTTACGTTCGCTGATGAGGCCGTGAGCTCGCTCAGTGGAATCTTCGATGCGTGACATCATGAAAATGTCCCCGGTTCATTTCCGCACCTGCAATATCTGTGAAGCAATGTGCGGTGTCGAAATCAGTGTGCAATCAAACGGCACACTGCGTATCGCGGGCGATTCGGAAGATGTCTTCAGTCATGGATACATCTGTCCGAAAGCGGTCGCACTACAGGATATCCACTACGACCCGGATCGGCTCAAACATCCGGTGCGGCGGACCACTACTGGCTGGCAGCAGATCGATTGGGACGAAGCGTTTGATGAGGTGGCAGAGAACCTCAAACGCATTCAGGCGAAACATGGCCGCCACAGCGTGGCCGTTTATGTAGGCAATCCCACGGTACACAACTACGGATCGCTACTCTTTCTTCCCGGGTTTATTCGCAGCCTGCACACGCGCAACCGCTTTTCCGCGACCTCGGTCGATCAGTTGGCCCATCACTTCGCGGCGTTCTTCATGTTCGGCCACCAATTGCTGCTGCCCATACCGGATCTCGATCGAACAGATTTTTTATTGATCCTGGGTGGCAATCCGGCTGTCTCTAACGGCAGCTTAATGACCGCGCCGGATGTTGCCGGCCGCCTGCGTGCGATTCGCAAGCGCGGCGGCCGAGTGATTCTGATCGATCCGCGCCGCACCGAGACTGCGCGTCTGGCTGACCAGCATATCTTTATCCGACCCGGCACTGATGTGCTGTTCCTGCTGGCCATACTCAATATCATCTACGCCGAGAATCGGATTAAACTCGATCGGCTTGCTGAGTTTACGGAGGGTGTGGAAGTCATTGGCAAGCTGGTAGCGGATTTTTCACCAGAAAAGATAGCACCGATCACTGGTATCCGCGCCGAACAGGTGAGGGAACTTGCAAGAGACTTCACGGCAGCGAAAACGGCGGTTTGCTATGGCCGCATCGGCGTCAGCACGCAAGAGTTCGGCGCGGCCTGCCAGTGGCTGATCAATGTGCTCAATATTGTTACAGGCAATCTGGATCGGCCCGGCGGCGCGATGTTTACTAAGCCCGCGTTTGATGCGGTGGCTGCGCCACAAGCATTGACTCCGCGAGGAAGTTATGGTCGCTGGCACAGCCGCGTAAGGAAACTGCCTGAGTTCGGCGGTGAATTGCCGGTGGCCGCGCTGGGTGAGGACATCCTCACACCGGGCAAAGATCAGATCAAGGCCGTAATCACTTCCGCCGGTAATCCGGTGCTGTCAACACCGAATGGACGCCAACTCGATCGCGCGTTTGCGGGCCTGGAGTTCATGGCTTCAATCGACTTCTACATCAACGAGACCACGCGACACGCAAATATTATTTTGCCTCCCACTGCCGCACTCGAACACGATCATTACGATCTGGCGTTTCACGTGTTGGCCATTCGCAACACCGCGAAATATTCACCGCCGCTGTTTGCACCGCAAGAGAATACGCGTCACGACTGGCAGATTTTTCTTGAACTACAAACCCGCATGGAGTCGAAAGGGGTTGCTAACAGCCTGCTGGCGAAAACAAAACGGTCCATCGCCGGTCGCTTTTTTTCGCCATCAAGGCTAGTGGATCTCGGCCTGCGTTTCGGTCCTTATGGCAATAGATTTAAACCGTTTTCTTCAGGTCTGACGCTCGCGAAGCTCAAAGAGTCGCCGCATGGCATCGATCTTGGACCATTGAAGAGTTGTTTTCCTGAACGGCTCTGCACGCCTTCCAAGCGGATATTGCTCGCGCCGGAACCACTCGTGAAAGACATCGAGCGGGTTAAAGCACGACTGCTGGAGAGCAGTATGGACCGACGTCCGTACGATCTGTTGCTCATTGGCCGGCGTCAGTTGCGCAGTAACAATTCATGGATGCATAACAGCGAGAGATTGGTTAAAGGCCGGCCTCGCTGCACGTTGCTAATGAATCCCAGCGATGCCGCCGACCGCGATATCCTTATGGGCCAACCGGTACAGGTACGTTCGGCCACGGGCTCCATTGAGATCCCGGTAGAGATTTGCGAAGACATAATGCCTGGTGTGATCAGTATTCCCCACGGTTGGGGTCACGATCGGTCAGGGGTCCGAATAGGCGTGGCAGAACAACACGCCGGTGTCAGCATCAACGACCTCACCGACGATCAATCGATCGATGCCCTCTGCGGCACCGCAGCCTTCAACGGCACGTGGGTTTCGGTAGGAAAAATCGTTACAAACGAGACCAGGGGAGTAATTGAGGATCACGAAGCGCTGACAACCTTGCGTTAAGGTTTTGCTAAATTAGATAAATCTTCTGATCGATCCGCAGCTCGCCCGGGCAGATGACCGTCGCATAGACCCCAGCGTGATTTGCGTTCAGGCGCAACGCGGCCTTCATCACGTTGCTGTCGGCCTCAGCGGTTTCCGGATCCAGATTGATCATGACGCAGCGCAGGTCACGCATGGTAATGCTCACTGCCGGACCGTTGTCGTCAGATCCGAAGCGCAAAGTCTTTCCAACCCAATGGTCTTCTGCGAACGGCTCGACGCTATGGCTTTCAATGACAATGTTTGGTCTAAAGCGCAAAACATCCAGGCGGCGATTGGCCTCGCGTTCGATCTCCCGAACAGTTACCACATTGATCAGCGAAACTGCTGCTTCGTCGAAGATGCCATGATTGAGTCGCATTAGTTGCACGGGACTGCCGTGCCGTTGCGAGATTTCGTCTCGCAACTCATCGCCCGCTAGTTCCAGCTCCGCACCCTCCGGTGTGCGTACGTGTGTTGGAAGGTCCTTGTCGACTTCAGCCTCTCCGATGGGTTTGTAAAGAAGCAACTCAGGCAGTCGACTACCCGTCAGCCAGGGAAAACCACTCTGGTCCGCGACGCGCCGAAACGCAAACCGGCGATCACCGTTCAGGCCGTGCCAGCCGAGGCCAACGCGGTCGAGATGAATACCCGCCAGCGACTTTACCGGATAGCGAAAGATCGCCTTGATCTGTCCGATCTCTTTACTCAATCTTGGTTCTCCTTAGCGGGGTGCTGAAAAAGTGAGATCGCCACAAAAGAAGCACAAAAGACGCAAAAAATTCTAGCAGAATTACTTGTGCTTCTGTGACTTTACAGATTTTGGGTCAACTAATCTGGAGGAAATGGCATGAGCCAGGAACGAGACGACGCGCGCGTTGGAACCATTAGAGAAAACAAGCGTCCATGGCGCTTGATTATTTATGCAGCCATTCTGGCGGCAGTCTTTCTGCTGGGATTTGTCCCAACTTGCATGATGGCGAGGCGCAGCGATAGCGAGCGCGACACCGCGCAAGCAGCCCTTCGCATCAGCAACATGCAGAACTCCCTAGGCAACGCGATGGTCGATGCTCGCGCCGGCAACTACGAAATGGCGCGCCAGCAGACAAGTGATTTCTTCACAAAATTGCGAGCCGAGGTAGAGCAAGGCTCACTTTTCAACTCAGCGCAGGAAACAAAGTTGCGACCTTTGATGGAGCAACGAGACGAGACGATCACAGTGCTTGCGCGTAGCGATCCTGGTTCCGCCGATCGATTAACAAAACTCTACAATCAATATCGCGAAGCAGTTGTAGCCACGCCGTCGCCTTGACGTAACTTGTCCTCCTGCACTTATGAATGTACTCGTACTCAACTGCGGCAGCTCGTCGGTCAAGTTTCAATTGATTGCTACCGATCTGGATCAGATCGCGCACGACTCCGACACCCGTCTCGCGCATGGCATCATTGAACGCATTGGTGGCGCTGCCATCATCACGTGTACTACCGAGGGAAGCGCGCCGCAGCGCTCTGCCGCGCCCGTCAGAGATACGCGCGCAGCAGTTGATATCATTCTGCGCTGGATTATCTCAGACGAATCGGGCATCGCTGACGTGAATAGTTTTGCTGACATTCATGCGGTGGGCCATCGAGTGGTCCATGGCGGTGAGCGATTCAGCAAATCAGTATTGATTACAGATGAAGTCCTGCGCGGAATCGAGGACGGCATCGAACTCGCTCCACTTCATAATCCGGCAAACATCGCGGGCATTTCGGCGATGCGCGCCAGCCTGGGGTTGGGTGTACCGCAGGTAGCAGTCTTCGACACCGCCTTTCATCAAACTCTTCCCGAACATGCTTATCTCTACGCCCTGCCATATCAACTGTACCGGCGTCACCGCATTCGCCGCTACGGTTTCCACGGCACGTCGCATCGCTACGTTGCGTATCGCTATCGCACCTTGCGTGGCATCCCGCGCGAAGCAACGAACATTATTACGTTGCACCTTGGCAACGGCTGTTCGATCGCAGCGATCCGCGAAGGCAACTGCATTGACACGTCGATGGGACTTACACCGCTCGAGGGTCTGGTGATGGGAACGCGGTCGGGCGACATCGATGCATCCGTCGTTGATTTTATCGGCTCCAAAGAAGGGCTGTTGGCGGCAGAAGTGGAGAGTCTGTTGAATAAACAGTCAGGCTTGCTCGGCATATCGGGATTGACCGATGACATGCGCGAGTTGCTGGCAGAAGCGGATGAGAATGATGATCGTCGCGCGCGACTTGCTGTCGAAATCTTTTGCTACCGCGCGCGCAAATACATCGGCGCCTACCTGGCCGCGTTGAACGGTGCGGACGCGATTGTTTTTACAGGCGGTATCGGTCAGAACTCTCCGGAAGTGCGAGCAAAGATCTGTGAAGGGCTCTCGTGGCTAGGAGTTCAAGTCGATGACAGACGCAACGCAGCTCACATTTCTGGCCGTGAAGGACAAATCAGCGCCGAAGAATCACGAGTCGGTGTTTTCGTGATTCCCACAAACGAAGAGCTGCTGATCGCGCGCGACACGGTGCGCGTCGTCACTGGCGCTCCACAACGTTTTTAATGAGCCACAAAGAAGCACAAAGAGCACAATGAAAATTTGCGCTATTTGTGCTTTTTCGTGGGCCGGGCTTTATGATTTTTTCGAATACCGGCTGAGCATGTCAGGTAATGCGCGTACCTCCGCCGCTACAGTTGGCATTGTTGCGCCCTCGGCGAGTAGCTCCTTTGCTTTCTTGCCGTAGTACGCCTCGTTGAGATCATTGTCCGGCGTGATGGCAACACCCTTGAGCGCAGCTCCGATGAATGCACCTTCACTATGCGAATAAGAGAGGATGCCTGCGTCCATCGTGGCATTGGTCGAGGCGCTTACCTTACGTCCGATTGGACCAGCGGTGACGCCAGCTTCTCCTCCCATCTCAAACTTGTCTTCCAGTAATCCGTCGACCCCGCCCTTGTTCATCACGAGCATTACAAAGTCGGCTTTCTCTCCACCGATCTGCGCGCCGATACTGGCGCCGCTCATGTTGTAGAAGACGGGCCCGCTCCAGCCATTAGCTGTGCGGCGGCTGACGACACATTGTCCCCTATGTCCACCGACTCCGAATGCCGCCTTCAGAACTTCAGGGCACACAACGACGGCTTCCGCACCTCGTAACAAGTCTGTCGGAATGCCTTTGTCAGGTGCGCCCATGACATCCTTAATCACTTCCGCCGCCTTGTTTGAACGGCGGATTGCATCCTCCGACCTTCCGCCAGGCACAGATGTTTTCTGCGCACTGACGTCAATAACTGCGAAACTCGCCGCGACTATAACAACCGCAAGCAGTCGGGCGACTTTAATTCTTTTCATTTGCTTTCTTCCTTTCAACTTACCCACCAGCGCCAGGTCACGTTATAAGCCTCCGCCAACCGGCGCAGATCCTGACGAACAGCCGTCCAGTCGCGCTCGGCCCGCCCAGTTGGAGAATGCCGTGTCATAAACTGATCGATCTGCGCGGCGCCATCGAGGACAGCCTCCACGTCAGCGGCGACTGACTTGTTATCTTTAAAACGGTCGTATAGACGATCCGTTGCCTTCTCGTAGTCTTTCATGAAGTCGTTGATGTTGTCTTCGCGCTTCGTACCATCGAGGCGGCTCTTATCAAGTGACGATTCAAGGCTCTTGCGGAACTTTTCGGTGTCCTTCTTGAGCTGTTTCATGACTTGCTGGACTTGCTTATCGTTCAGCCGGTATGGAGCATCTTGCCCTCTAACTGCGACCGACAAGCTCGCCAACATCAACGCACATACCATGCTGACGATGAGTTTTTTGCGTGTCATATATTTATTCCAACTCCTTTCCACGCAATTAACTGCTTCGATCTTCACAATCATTTGGCTTTTTACTTTCATTTCTAACCTTGACTTGCCTCAAAAGAGAGCTACAGCCAGAAAGGGCACAAAAACCACAGACGCTTTCACTAAATCGTTTATGATTTTGTCCGGACCGTCATAGAAAAAAGTGCATTCGTGGAGAGAAGGTGAGGAGGTGACTTTTAATCGATGAAGGTTTTCTCCGCTGTAATGACTCTGCTGCTCGTCATGGACCCGCTCGGCAACATTCCCATCTTCCTTTCGGTGCTCAAGAACGTCAGGCCCGAGCGCCGGCGCAGAGTTTTGATCCGCGAAGTGCTTCTAGCTTACATGGTCCTGCTGTTTTTCTTGTTCCTGGGCACATACTTTCTACGGTTACTGAGTTTGCAACAGGAGACGATTAGCATTTCCGGCGGCATCGTCCTCTTTTTGATCGCGTTGCGCATGATCTTCCCTCCGGAAGGAGACGTTCGTGCCGGATCGCCCGAAGGCGAGCCTTTCATCGTACCGTTGGCGATCCCACTCGTCGCCGGGCCATCCACGCTCGCTGCTCTCCTCCTTTTGCGGTCTGGTCCGGAGAGCACAACAGAGTTACTGCTCGCGGTCACCATTGCGTGGGCCTTAAGCGCAGCTATCCTGCTCTCTTCGAATCTTCTTTATAAACTGCTGAAAGAGAGAGGCCTGATCGCCATGGAGCGATTGATGGGAATGCTCCTGGTGATGGTGGCCGTGCAAATGTTCATGAACGGCGTGGCAAAGTTTTTGAAGTCATGAGTCCCGTAAGCTTACTTCTTGCGTTTAGCGGGCTTGGACCGGCTCTTATCCACTTCTTTACTGAACAAGGTGAACAACCCGTTGAAGATTGCGCTCGACTGTTGCAGCAGTTTCCGATCGTCGCGAAGAGTTTCGCTTAGCCCGTCGATAATTGCCTTGAGACCGGTCGCTTCTAGCCGGTTGAATTTGTCGTCCTTGAGATCGACGTCGTGAACTATCTCGGCTAACTCTCGCAGGCCGGGAACGCTCGTCAAGCCAAACCGCTTCAGCATGGTCTCAAACGTGCAATCTTCCCCATGGTGCGTGAACTCCGCGCCAAACATGTCGAAGGGGATTGCGCCTTTGATCGTTTCGTTGTCGCCGACAAAATAAAAACGCGGCCGTCGATCGATGAACTGCGAAATGAGCCAGGCCGACGCGAGCCGATCGATGTGCAGATTCTGTCGTGTCATCCACCGACGATTCTGATAATCAGCAACACCAAGTGCACCCGATTTTGTCGCCACGGGAGAAGCTTTCTTCGTGGGCGTTTGCGATAGGCGAATCGCTTTTTGACAGCGCTCGTAAGCATTCACCGCAGCGGTACGTCCTTTCGCGGCGAAGAAGTCATTGCCGATCACGCGTTCCAGCTCGGCGTGCAGCTTATCGAGCTCTGTCTCGTGTGCCGCAAGCCGGCCCGGTGATAAATGTTTGGCGCGTGATTGTTCGCGGATTCTTCCGGTCAGGCCGTCCAACTCGGCCGCTATCGCCGCAAACTCAGCGTCACGCGAGCTTTGAAACGCGCTCACGATCTCATCGTCCGTAGCGCCCTCAACCGATCCCGCGCGAAAGACGGCAGCTTCGCCACCCGCTGCTTCGATTTCCTGCTTCAACCACTGAAAGTCTTCGTAGGTCTTTTCATTTGCGGGCAACACGTAAACGGAGTTCTTAATAGCTATCGCTCCGAGCTTTTGCAGTTTGCGCCAGATGCGAACGCGCAGGTTTGTTGGTCTCGCAGGTAATTGATGAACCAGCAACATCCAGTCCGAAGCTGATTTTTTTCTCGAGTGTTTAGGCATCAGTCAGTGTAACAATGAATGTAGTGTAATGAGTGTTACGACGAACGCACAAGTTTCTTTCTGGGCAACACAGCGGTTACACAGAGGAAGAAATCCGATGAAGGTCGATCCACTCGGGGCGTTGCGAGATGAGTGATCACAGTTTGTTCGTTGACAGTTATGGTCCTCTGACCTAAAGTCCGCATTGCGTCCAAACCCTTAGATCCGCCGCTCTAAGCGTTCGTATCTCTCACCCGACTTTTTGTGAGGCCATGCAGGAAAGTCAAAAGCGCTTCAGTCTTTGTCGCTCCGGCCTTGCTCTGCTCGTTTTAGCGTTCAGCATTACTTTAACTGCTTCTCAAACTCCCGACGTGGTTCGCGGCAAGTCCCAACAGGTATTCCCATCGCAGTCTGGAAGAAGCGCATTCCAAATCGCACGTCTCTGCAATCTCAAAAAATGGCTCTGGGCCAGGCGCTCTGCTTCGACAAGCGACTCTCTTCAGACGGCACGATGAGTTGTGCCACTTGTCACGATCCGGCAATGGCCTTCGCCGGCACCGAACCGATCGCGGTCGGAAACGCAAAAGGAACACGCAACGCGCCGACGCTACTCAACGCCGTGTTTGCGGACACGTATTTCTGGGATGGTCGTGTTCAGACACTTGAAGAACACGCTAAGCAGCCGCTTCTCCACCTCACGCAGTTTTCGAAGCCACAGACTCGCGAAAAAGTCTCACTACCGAAAGTATCTGTTCATCGAGAACAATCCACAGATTACACAGTATTTTCTGTGTAATCTGCGGATGGTTCTTTTCTTCCGCTTCCCGGGTAAACGCAAAAAACAGACATTCGACAATATGTCTTGAGGGGATTGCATGAAATCCGAACTATATAAAGCGCTTCGTGGAGGGAAGCATGAGCAGCACAGCAGAGCGCCGCGTAGTAAACCGGAGAACCGATGATATTTATCGGAAAGCGATCGAAGACATCCGAGATTATGCCATTTTCATGACAGACCCCGATGGACTGGTAACAAACTGGAATGTCGGAGCACAGCACATACTCGGTTATTCCGAAGACGAGATTATTGGAAAGAATGCCAGCAAGTTTTTCACGCCTGAAGACAGGGCGAAAAACGTTCCGGAAAAAGAGTTGGGGACTGCTGCCCTGATCGGTCGCGCAGAGGACGAACGCTGGCACATTCGCTGTGATGGATCGCGTTTCTGGGCTAGCGGCGTTGTCACACCTGTCCGCGATAACGAAGGTAAGTTGATAGGTTTCTCAAAGGTCATGCGAGACATGACCGAACGGAACAGGTTGACTGAAGAGCGCGATCGCTTTTTCGCCCTATCCATGGACCTGTTGACGATCGTGCATTTAGACGGGCGGTTCCAAAGGGTGAACCCGGCCTTTCAGAAAGTGCTGGGGTTCTCCGAAGAGGAACTATTAACCATGTCTCTATTTGAATTGGTTCATCCGGATGATCGGCCTAAAACTATCACTGAATACGAAAAACTTGCCACCGGACAATCGACCAAGTCGATGGACAACCGCTTAAGGTCTAAGGACGGAACATACAAATGGGTTGCCTGGAGCTATTTCCCGGTGCCCGAGGATGGACTGGCGTTTGGAGTCGGTCGCGACGTAACCGAACTGCGGAAGATACACGAACTGCTACGCCAGCGCGCCGAGGAGTTGGAAAACGCAAATCGTGTCAAAGATGAATTCCTCGCGACCATGTCGCACGAGCTGCGGACGCCATTAACTTCAATACTCGGGTGGGCACGCCTGTTGGACTCAAATCAACTGGGTGACAAAGAGAAGGAACGTGCGGTCCACATCATTCAACGTAATGCGGAAGCGCAATCGAAGTTGATCGAAGATCTACTCGATGTTTCTCGCATTATCACCGGCAAACTGAGAATTGAGTTTCAGCCGGTATCATTCGCGTCCATTACAGACAGCGTCATTAATTCTTTGCGTCCCGCTGTTGATGCGAAGCAGTTACAGCTCGAAACGACCATCGATCCCGCTGCTGGTCCGATCCTCGGAGACCCCGCACGTCTGCAACAGATCGTCACGAACCTGCTTTCCAATGCAATCAAATTTACACCAAACGGCGGGAAGATCGACGTTCGTCTGGAACGCTTCGACTCACATGTTCGACTCGAAGTGAGCGATACGGGCGTGGGAATTCCAGCGGAACATTTGCCTCACATTTTTGAGCGATTCAGGCAGGTAGATTCCTCCAATGTTCGAGCGCACGGCGGCCTCGGACTTGGGCTGGCCATTGTTGATTACCTGGTGCGCCAGCAGGGTGGAGCCGTGTCGGCTGAAAGTGAAGGTGCGGGCAAGGGAGCAACTTTCACGGTGGAATTTCCGTTGACGTCGTCTGAAGTTATCAGCAGCGATTTAGGACCTGTGCCTTTAATCTCAAATCGACCAAAGGCTGTTCTGGAGAGTTCAGACCTCATCGCAGACCAAAGACTAAAGCACCGCCGAATCCTCATTGTCGAAGACGACGTGGACACTCAGGAGCTGCTCAAAACAGTATTAAGCCGGCATGGCGCGGAAGTCACGACCGTCAACTCGGGCGCCAGCGCACTGGCGGAGATCGCGCACGCCAAACCTGACGTGATTATCAGCGATATCGCAATGGCAGGGGAAAACGGGTACGACCTGATCAAGAAGATTAGGTCCCTCGGTCCGGAAGAAGGTGGGCACGTGCCGGCGATTGCGCTGACGGCCTACGCTGGACCGTCAGATCGTCGCCGCGCATTGCTGGCTGGTTTTCAAACACACCTGGCAAAGCCCGTCGAACCCGATGACCTGCTGGCGGTCATTTTGAGTCTTACTTTTCAACAAGAAACGTGAGGTTTTTGGCACGTTTCCGGCAACTCCAAGTAACTGGTAGACATCGTAACCGGCCGACTTTTGTAGGTGTCTAGATTGTTAATGGAGGACCGCCGATTGGTTTTTACTGACATTTTTGCTCGTGTTTCGAAAGCCGCGCTTTTGCTCGGCTTTGTCGTGATTGCGTTAATTGCAGCCGTTCCGGCGCAGGCCCAGGAGAGCGATCTCAAGGCCAGTCTTAACGACCTTTCCACTCTCTATCAAAACGAAGTTCAGAGGCTGGAGAAGCAGCAGCAACAGTCGAAAGAACTCTACGACGATGGACTCATCTCCCGCGTGGACTTCGAGAAGAGCGAGAAAGCGTTGGCTGACGCTCGCGCGAAGGTCGAGCAAGTCGCGAATCAGATTGCGGCGACCAATAAGCCGGTGATAGCTCCAGACGTGGTCACCGAGATGAGTGCGTCCGATCGTCCATGGTCAACAGGCAACAGCAGAATTGACAGTCTGATCCGCTACTACGGCGCAGAGCACGGCGTCGATCCTTATTTGATCTATTGTCTGATGTCGCAGGAGTCAGGCTTCACCTCAGGCGCCACGAGTTCCAAAGGAGCGCAGGGATTGATGCAGCTCATGCCCGGCACGGCTGCGCGATACGGCGTGACAAATCCTTACGACGTAGCGCAGAACATCAAGGGCGGCACGCGTTACTTAAAGGACCTGCTCAAGATGTTCAACGGTCGAGTGGACCTGGCACTGGCGGGATACAACGCGGGCGAGGGCGCGGTTATGAAATACGGCAACACCGTGCCACCCTACAGCGAGACACGCAACTACGTGCGCCTGATTCTTCTACGCTACGGCAAGAAGACAACCTAAACCCCCGCTAGGTACAAAGCACAAACATTTAGGGAGAGTTTTTCCTAATGTTTTGTGCTTTTTGGCTTCTTTGTGGATTAGATTTTCATCAAGTCCTTCCCAACAATAACGCGTCCTTTGAAATGTTTGCGCACGCCTTCCGCCCACTGTTCGTCTGTAATTGATGGATCATCACCCGGAACGAAATGAGATAACACGAGAGTTTTGACTTTTGCCTGAGCCGCAATCTTCCCAACGTCTTCAGGGAGAGTATGAGCGGCCATCAGGTGCTCGCGTAGTCTCTTCGCATTTGGTAAACGTCGAAGTAGTGCTTCGATGCCCGGCAGATACATAATTTCATGCACCAGCACGTCAGCGTCTTTTGCAAACTCAGCTAACTCCGGCGCGGACGCGGTATCGCCCGAAATTACTACCGAGCGATCCTTCGCGTCGAAGCGGTAAGCGTAAGCTTGCGTGATTGGGGGGTGACGCACCAGACATGAGCTGACTTTCACGTCATCGTTCAGCAACACGACCCCGGGCTTATCGAACTCGTGAGCTGTAATTAGATTGCGAGGGTCTTGGCGGCCTTCGTCTTCGATGCGCACGTCGATATCAAACTTGAGATAGTTGAAGAAGTCGCCGGTCATCTTTTGCAGCCCGGGTGGGCCATACGCATCCACGCGCACGGGCAAACCGGTTATCCATGCGTTATAGAACAGAGCTCCGAGTTCCAGATTATGATCGGAGTGGTGATGCGTGATGAAGATGTAGCGCAGCCGGTTGAGCGCGACACCCGTGGTTAGAAGCTGCTTCGACGTTCCGTAACCGCAGTCAACCACATACGGAACGTCATTGATCAAGATGAGTGTTGAAGGATTACTTCGACCTGCTTCCCCAACTCGTGGTCCACCTTTCGTGCCCAGCAGAACTACTCGCGTTGATTTGTTTTGCTGAGTGAGACCAGTACGACCGAGAAGAGCATGAGAGAGGGCAAAGCTTGTGGCAGCCGTCAGAAACTGTCTACGATTGGTTTGCATCTGTGTAATTTGTGGATACGACTAACGTCCTAAGAATCTTAGCACCGCCTGATTAAACTCCGCCGGTTTCTCGAGATTTAGAAAGTGAGTGCCGCCCGGAATCACGACTGTTGTCGAACGTGGAATACCTTTGCTGATCTTGTCCGTCATCGTCGTATACGCCGGGTTGTCGCTGTCGCCCCTGATGATCAGCACGCGAGCTTGAATACTCGCCAGTCTGTCTTCCGGTGGCGGTTGAATCGGTTGCCAGAGTAGGTAAAGCGGAAAGCCGGCTTCGAACACGTCCTTGTTGTCGAGATAGATTTGCCGCACCTTCTCGCGGCCCGCGACATTCTCTTTGGACAGGACGAATGGTGCATCAAGCGTCAACTGAATCACATGTTCCATACCATTCGCTTTCGCCAGGCCCGCAATCGCCTTGAGACTTTGCAGGTTCGCTTCTGACTTCGCGTCACTGCTCAATCCGGATGCGGCAAGAATCAAGTGGTCGACGACTTCCGGATGTTCGATCGCAAAATCGATCGCGATCGCTCCGCCAACCGATAAGCCGATAACG
>JBKPJS010000512.1:0-6025 GCA_046730815.1 Acidobacteriota bacterium | reverse complement strand
GAGGCTTTGACTAAAGGCAAGCCGCAGATTTCGCAGATTAATGCAGATCCGATCTGCGTTAATCTGCGAAATCTGCGGCTTACCTTTTAGTTACTCGGCCGGAGCAGCCCGCGGAAGATGCCCTGCACGCGGACCTGGCTGGCGGGAACGGTCAGTGGTTGAAGCTGAGAATTGGCCGGCTGAAGCTCAATGTTCATGCCGCGCCGATAAATTCTTTTGAGCGTGGCCTGGTTCTCCTCGATCAGAAGCGCCACCACAATCTCACCATCGCGAGCGTCGGTGCGGTTTTCGATTAACGCGATGTCGCCGTCGCAGATGTGCTCGTCGATCATCGAATCGCCTTTCACGCGCAACGCATAAACTCTATCCGGTTTCACCCGTCCGAGTAAAAATCGCGGCACCGGGATCCGCTCTTCGTAATCGACTACTTCAAGCGGAGCGCCGGCCGCAATTCTTCCGAGCAGTTTAACTTCACACAACGAGTCGCTGCTCTTATCTTCGACTTTGACGTTCAGCGCAAACGATCCATCCTCGTGTTCACGGACCAACAGACCGCGACGTTCGAGTGCGGCGATATGTTTTGCAATTGTTGCGCGAGACTTAACTCCAAACTGTCGCGCGATTTGAGCGTACGAAGGAATGTAACCGTGACGTTCTTGAAAACGAGTGATGTAATCGAGAATCTCTTTTTGTCGCTGCGTTCGTGGGAGCATGTGGTTCAGCAGTTCCCGATTGTTTCCCGCTTGTGGTTGAAGGAGAGCAAGTCGACTATTACGACGACGAAGCATTCTAGGTCGCACAAACCAAAGCGTCAAGAGTTTGTTGTGATCAATTTTTCAACGAATGGAATATCGCACGAGCGTTCGTGGAAAGATGCGCACTGAAGGTGGCATTTGTCCGAACGGCACCCGCGGGCTTTGCAGCACTTCATCAGCTTTCTTTCCATATACAGCTTCGTTGAGATCGTTATCGGGACTAATCACTGCTCCCTTCAAGGCCGCGCCGATGAACACACCCTTGCTGCGTGAGTAAGAAAGAATCCCTGCATCCATTCGCGGATTAGTCGAAGCAGCTGCTTCACGGCCGACTGGACCAGCAGAGATGCCTGCCTCGCCGCCGAGCTCGAATTTGTCTTTGAGCAAACCGTTGAGTCCGCTTTCGTTCATGATGAGTAAAACATAATCAGTTCGTTGCGCGCCGATTTGAGGTCCAAAACTTCCGCCGCCGAGATTGAAAAACGCGGGCGCGCTCCAGCCTCCTTTCACGCGTCGACTAATCACGCCCTGGCCACCACGTCCACCGAATACAAATGCGGCCTTGATGACTCCGGGAAACACTGCAATCGCTTCGGCTGTATCGAGCAGTTCTTTTGGAATTGCCTTGTCTTTAACGTTCATGATTTCAGTGAATGTTTTTGCGGCGTCACTTGCGTGGCGCGCGGCGTCCTGTGTGCGCGATTTCTTCTGCGCGGGCGTGAAAGCGGCGCTCACGACGAGCAATGTAATTAGACCAAGCGCACACGCGATACGAGTCGATGTCATGTGAAACCCTCCCTAATGTTTAGGATGCAGAATACTAATATCACGATTGTAACTTTAGTTGCGCCTTGATGAGGAGTTGTGCCCCACTTTGGACTTGACTTCGACTGCGAGGAATAATAAATTGCGCGCACTTCGTATCGCATCCTGTTCGAGGTGCCTTGGTTTACTCCCCCAAGCCTCAGACCCTCGGAGAAGTATGCTCCACTCACAGAGTGCTGCGCCTTTAATGGCTATTCGAGTTGGTGAGCGTTTCCTTATCTGACTCCGCTGACAAGAAGTAAGCAAGTTGTCACTTATCAACGGGCTAATTTCTTCAGAAGTATCTTCAAGAACTTTATGAGACTGCGAAATGACGGTCAGTAAGGTGTCTCCGACTTAACGGCCAAAAACGTCACCGAGTGTTTCCTACCCTTGGATAGGTGTGGAAATTCTCAATCAATCAACATGAGCAACACAGATCTGGTTCAGCTCATTTGAGCCAGCCTCGCAATAGGAGGAGTTTACTGATGGTGTACATCTCCAAACGGAATAGAAGAAAAGAAAAGGAAAAGCAGACAGCAGCGATAATCGTCGCGAGCTGATTGCCGCCGGATTTAAACGGCGCGATCTGCTCAAGATGGGATTGCTTACCAGCGCGGGTATGCTGATCCCGAAAAAAGGTTTGAGCGCGCGCCCACTTAGTAGTACCGGCGCTTTCTACGACGACGAACCTAACAGTCCCCCGACGACACCTTTCCAGGAAAATATGCCGCGATTGCCCGTCAGTACCATAGCGCGGTAGCGCCGGTCAGTTTCGCGGTCAGCTTATTCGTAAAAATTTCGAAGCGATGCAAATTGATTACAATTTTGTGTCTCCATTGACAGATATTTATCGCGTGTAGTATTAAATCGCGACCTTCTGAATGAACGCCTCCCAAGCTAATTCTTCCGGAGGGCTCGCACCTCGCAAATGCGATTCTTTTAGTTGCCCGACTCAGTTGTGCCACGAGCATTACTCTGCCCAGAACCCGATTTCACCTCACTGGCTATTCAGCAACTTGCTGTGGAGTAGGTGTGCCTGCCCCCAGTGAACATCGATGAATATCGATTTCGATAAAACATCTCCCCTGGTGTTTGGTTGGATAAACGAGTAGAAAAAATCATCCAGATGATGCGAGACGACGTTCGTGGGGAATTGTCTCTCGCTGACCTCGCGCACTCTGTCAACCTTTCAGTTTGGCGCCTCTGTCACATCTTTAAATCCGACGTCGGCATGCCGCCCATTCGCTATCTGAGATTGTTGCGGATGGAAAGAGCCAAAAGTTTATTGGAATCGAGTTTCCTGAGTGTTAAAGAGATCGCATTCCAGGTTGGACTGAATGACGAGAGTCATTTCGTAAGAGATTTTAAATCGACTTACGGATTCTCTCCCGCACTCTACCGATCGCATTTCAAGAGCAATGGCAAGGAAAAAGATACAGAGGATAGCAGCAACAGCAAGCAGCCGAATACAGTGCGACAACAACTCACCCGAGCTGCTAAGCAGTCAATACTGCCCTCCTTGCACCTGGTTGTTTACATGTTTTCATATCTAAATTGACTATGGACCACGTAAATGAAATTCAATGTCAACGGCAAAGCAAGATCCGCCAATGAACGACAAGATACGCCAAGCAAGAAACCTTGCCATACGAAATTTCAGATCGTAATCTTCCGCGCGATTCAGACACAGCGCACAGTGATAGTTCAACCAACAGTACTTTTCGCATAATTTCAACTGACGTTACTCAACTGTTTCAGCAGGCCCTCGCCTTTCAAACTGATCGCCTTTGACGGGAAGTTAGATCAGGATTCGGGAGCTACATAGCTACACTCTTCGAGTAAAGGTCACAACCACAGCAAGGGACTTAGATTTGAGGCCAAACCCAAACGGCTGAAAGGAGATTTCTATGCCTAAAAAGAAGGCAAAAAACCGGCAGGGAGTTGGAAAGAAAACTGAAGGCACAATCAGTAGAAGAAATGTGCTTAAGATAGGAGCAGCAGCCGGGGCCGCAACTGTTTTGGCCCCAAACATCATAACTACTCGCAAGGCACTCGCCTTTGCTGACCCAGTTCCACCGCCGCTGGCTCAATGCACTGCAGCAGTCCGGAGTCCAGTACATACACCCTTTGTGGATGAGTTACCGATTCCGTTTCCAGCGATAGACCAGCCACTGAATCCACAACCAACCGAGGTCGCCAACCAGGCGCAGGGTGAATGGGACCGAGCGGACCATCAACGCTGGGCTCAGTTCACGCCAGCTCACATAACCACCGAATTGGAAGCCAGGCCCGGCACGCACCGATTCCATCCGGACTTCGGTCCGTCATATGTCTGGGGTTTCAATGGTGTCTATCCCGGCCCAACCGTCCTGAATAGATATGGCAAAACCACAATCGTGCGGTTCCGGAACAGCACGCCGCCCAACGGCGATAACACGTTTGGCCATCCTGAGATTACGATCCACTTGCATAACGGCCACCATGGTTCCGAAAGCGACGGTTTCGCGGGCGACTTTTTCCCAAGCGGCTTCTGGAAAGACAATCTTTACCCGAATTGCTACGCCGGCCTCGATCAGTTTGGCGGCAATGGTGATGTACGGGAAAAGATGGGCACTTTCTGGTACCACGATCACCGTGCAGAGAAGACAGTAAACAACAACGTGATGGGCCTGAACGGCATGTTCATCGTGTATGACCCGACGGATCCGGGCCATGAGCACCCCTCCGCGGGATCGTTGCGGCTGCCCGGATATTACGGCGTCACTGACATTCCGCTCATCCTTACCGAGAAGAGGTTCTGTGCCCTGGATGCACAAGGCCGAAATGAAATGGTCAACGCGGCCGGTGGCGACAAGTGGATCGTCAACGGAGCGATTCAGCCGAGGTTCACTGTCAGGAACAGAAAGTATCGGTTCCGCGTTCTCTCTACCGGACCAACAACGGCCCAATGGGACCTTAGGCTCATCGGCCCCACCGGCAACATTGAAACGATTACGGTGGTCGCCACTGATGCTAATTTCCTCGAGCATCCGGTTCCGGTCGACGCAGGCGCAAATGCAGCCAACAGCAATGCAGTTGTGGGAGCCACGATTGTCACTCCGGGCGCACTTCGAGTAAACGTCGCTGAGCGCTACGACTTTATCATCGACTTCGGGAACTTCCCTGTCGGCTCTTTCTTGTATCTCACAGATGCTAGGAGCCAGAATGTCAACGACACCGGCTCCGGAAACACGAATCCTCCGGGATTGCCTCCCGGCCTCAACATTGGCAACGTTATAATGCGGTTCGACGTGGTAAACCGAGAGACCTGGTTCCCGGCCGATACACCGGCCATTCCAGCGACCCTCTGCGCAATGCCGGATCCCATCGTACCGGACACCACATTCACGTGGAATTTTAATCGCGATCCGGTGGGAACGGTCCCACGGTTGTTCAAGATTAACCAGCGTACCTTCGATCCCGATATACCCCAGCACTGCATTCTCAAGGGCACCTCTGAAGAGTGGCTGATCAACAACAACGCCGATGTGGGTACCAACTGGGCCCACCCCGTGCACATTCACTTCGAGGAATTTCGGATTATCAAGCGATTTGCAGGCGGCGTGGAAGTTCCAGTGCCTATTCTATACAGGGGAAGGAAGGACGTAACAAAGGTCGAGCCTGGAGAGGGCGCACTGATAAGGATGCGATTCCGAGACTATGTCGGCAGATACCTGATCCACTGTCACAACATGGGCCATGAAGATGCGTTCATGATGGTGCATTGGGTAATTGTGCCTGACGCGGCAGCGAAGGCAGCATGCGACGCGTCGATTGTCCAGGCTAACAAGGAGTTCGAAGCCAAACTCCGGAATGAGGAGGTGTCGTAATGGATAGAAGATCACTGTTCAGCAGAGGAGTGTTCACGCCGCATCCCTCGTCGCAGGGAGCTGCGAAGTTCACAAATGCGCTGCTTCGAACACAAGACAACAAAGAGGTAAGGTTCTATGACGATCTGATCAGGGGCAAGCAAGTCGTGGTTAATATGATGTATGCCGAATGTCACGGCGCTTGTCCTTTGGTGACTACGGTTCTGAAACGAACTTATCGTGACCTGAAAGATCGCATGGGTAAGGACATCTTCTTTTACTCAATCTCGGTAAAACCACAGGACGACACGCCGGCCGCACTGAAGCACTATGCTCAGTTGCGCGGAGCTGATCTGCCTGGCTGGTATTTCCTGACCGGAGATTCCTACGATATCGAGACGATCCGCTTCAGGCTCTTTAATATGGGCCATCCGGGAATCGACCTTGATTTCGCAATGCACTCCGGCACGTTCCGTATTATCAACGATGCCACCAACTACTGGGGCCACGCTGAGGCGTTTGCCAGTCAGAAGAATATTCTGAAACGAATCTCCTGGGCCGATCCTTATAAGTCATACGCGGAATGGGCGAAGGAGAGCAGGGCTCGCCAGATTC
>JBKPJS010000511.1:0-10365 GCA_046730815.1 Acidobacteriota bacterium | reverse complement strand
ATCTCGAAGTGTCAGCCATGGGGTCGTCCTCCTTGCCGAGGAAATAGTATAGCCAGAAAGAAGCACAAAAAGCACAAAGAACTTGGCTAAGTCCTTTGTGCTTTCGGTGCTTCCTTGTGGCTGAGACTTACGTTATGGGATCACTTTCTTCACAGCACTGCCGGCTTTCTTTGCGCCGGAAACTGTCTTACTGCCAACTTTCTTGGCGCCTTCTGCGGTTTTCTCACCTACGGTTTTCGCGCCTTCGACCGTCTTTTCACCGACCTTCTTGCTGGTGTCGACAGTCTTTTCACCAACCTTCTTGCTGGCATCTACCGTCTTGTCGACTGCGCCCGCAGTCTTATCTTTCGCTTCGCCGGCTACGTCTTCAGCCTTATCCGCGACAAATCCGGCCGCATCGGCGATCTTGTCACCCGTGGCTTGAAGCACGTCCTCAGTAGTGTCCACTACTTTCTCTGCACCGCTCTTCGAAGTCGCCTTCACAGTTCGCGCTCCGTTCCGAGTGGTGACAGTCACTTTAGAGATGCGTGGATTATTGCGAAAGACCCTCGTTTCAGTCCGCGTCCCATCATTGGAGACGCTGGTCGTTATTTCTGAATTGTCCGGAGCCTGCGCTGTCGTTTGGGTTGGACTCTGACTCGCAGTGGCCGCGTTTGCGTTAGCATTGGCGGCTTCATTGTAAGTTGAACATCCGACGCCAACACCCGCAAGCAGGAATATCGTCAACAAGCAAATCTTCTTCGTCACGCTTCTATCCTCCTAACTGACCAAAGCTTCCCTGAATTGAGCAAGCAACGTGCCAGATGCGGTCTGGCTTTTCGGACGTTCTTCCCACAAATGTTCAAACGGTAATCGCAAAAGTAAGACGCTCAACTGCGATAGACGTTCAGTTACAATACGCCCAGCCTTACACAAAATTGTTGCGTCCTTTTCGATTGACTTTCGTTCGGAATTCCTTTAGAAGCACACTATTGCAAACACTGCGGAGGCCTTGCGCCCCATCTTGTTTCTTGATCGGAAGCCGCCGCTGAATCTTCTTCAAGGCGTTCAATAAGTTGAGATCGACTGGTAATTATTATCCCCAAGGAGCTTTCTTTATGCGCAGACTGCTTTTTGTTGCGACAGTAGCCTTTTTCCTCGTCGCTACACTGCTTCCCAACCAAAACGCTTTCGTCGTGCGCGCCGTGTCTGACGGCGAACGCCTTGCGATGTACAGCAAGCCCGCCGTGGTTCGTATCATCGACGGCGCAGCCGGTCAGATTCTGTTTCAGCCACCGGGTTACCAGGGCCAGACATTTAACGTTTCCGCCGTCTCTCTCGGCTCTGGTTTCTTCATCAGTTCGAACGGATACATCGCAACGAACGCACACGTGGTTTCCAGTACTCATGACGGTGAAGATAAAGCCAAGCAGGCGCTCTTCTGGCAGTTGGTTCAGCAGATCGCACAGCAAATCGGTAAGGACCCGAGAAGCTTAAACACGAGCTTCATCGATCAGCACAGCACGCTGCAAAGCTTCCAACTCTTTCACCACGTGATTATTCCTGATGGCAGCGCTTTCCCGTTCGAGATCAAGCAATACGGCGCGCCGACGGGGGAAGGCAATGATCAGGGTAAGGACGTGGCCGTCATCAAGATCGAAGTCAAGAACGCTCCGATTCTTAAACTCGCAGACTCAGACAAAGTCCAGCTACAGGACCACGTGACCGTCATCGGTTATCCAGGCGCCGCCGACACGTTCAACTCCGGGCTGCTCAGCAGCAAGTCCGCACTCGAGGCAACGATCAACGACGGCAAGATTTCCGCGAAGAAACAGGCAACGAGTGGCGCCCCAATTCTCCAGACAAACACGGCTGCAACTCACGGCAACTCCGGTGGACCAGTACTGAACGACGCAAACGAAGTAATCGGTCTGCTCACCTTTCGCGGCGACACTGTAAACGGCCAGGAGGTGTCGGGGTTCTCCTTTATCGTGCCTTCCAACACGGTGATGGAATATGTGAAGAGTGCCGGCGCGACAAACGTCGAAGGTCCGACTGATACGTCGTGGCGCGAGGGTTTGGATTACTACTGGAACCAGTACTACTCATCGGCAATTCCGAAGTTTGAAGAAGTAAAGAGACTATTTCCACAACACTCCGAAGTTGATCGGATGGTCCAAAGCAGCCAACAGCTCAAGGCCGAGGGAAAAGAGAAATCGAGTTTTCCGTGGTGGGTTGTCGGCGGCATTGTGGGTCTTCTGTTCTTCATCGGGCTAATCCTGATCATTATTATTGCTGCGATTGTGATCGCGCGCAGGCGTAAGGGGAAGAAACCTTCAGGCTCTCCTGAGAGCGATAAGGGCCATCGCGCACCAGCGCATGCTCCTGCACCTGTCATTCATTCTCCCTCACCTGCTCCCAGTCATGCGAATCCAGCGCCGGCGCCGCAGAGAATGGCCCCTTCACCTCCCCCACACGTTTTAGCGGGCGATCAGGGAAGGACAGTCGATCTCTCGCGAACGATTGCTATCACAGAGGACGGTGACTCGTTCAAACACAACTACGGATCGATCAAGTTTGTGTCTGGTCCACTGTCCGGACAGCAGTTTCAGATCAAGCCTGACGGAGATTTCATTGGGCGCGATGGTGGCTCGTCGCAAATTGTGATTGGGGATCCGCGGATCTCGAAGCGACACTTGTGGATTGGCGTAAAGAGTGGACGCGTCGTGATCACCGATCAGAATTCGCGCAATGGGACTTTCGTGAATGATCCGAAATCGCAGCGTGTTACTGAAACTTCGTTGAATGCAGGCGATGTAGTGATTCTGGGTGAGTCAGACGTAGCGCGCTTCGAGTATGTTCACTGACCGATAAAAACCATCCACAGATTACGCAGATTGCTTTGTAAACATCTGTGGATGGTTTTTGCTTAGAGACCCTTGCACATTCCCGGTAGCCACTGTTCTCGCAGCACGCGATCGTAGCTACCTTTCACTTCCGCAAGGTTCCAGCCTTTCCTCTGCCACATTGAACCATCGGAATATTCGACGCGATTGATCAGGACGTTTTCCTTAAAAGGCTTCGCGGAGTTGTCGGCCAGCGTCTTCACGTTCACGACGTCACTTGGACCAGAAAGACTGAAACCCTCGAGCTCCTTCCCTTTCCCAGCGGGTATGTTTACGCCACAGAGAAACTGTCTACGCGCGACCAGATCGGGATTTGCAGGATCCTGAAACTGATATTCCCAGAAAACAATCTCGACGATTTTGTCTCCAGTGTTCTGCACTTTGATGCGATACGCGAAGCCCTCAACGGGTCCGTTTTTCGGTGCCCGTGATTCCGCCACGCTCTTTTCCATTGCGGCACTGCGACCGTCGATCGTATCGGCGTTGGGATCTCTAACACCCTGCGAATCGTTGATTCTTGCGTTACGCGCAAAGTTCCGGTTCTGAGGAATCATTGCTCGCGCAGGTGGCGCTCCATCTGTTGCGGAAGTTTCCACAGTGCGACGCGCGCGCGACCATTTGAAACTGTTTACTGCCAGGGGCGAACCGTCGTTTGTAGTGGAAACTTGAAATGGAACGAGGAGACTGAGGAGAACGGAAAGTAGTAAAAGGGTCTTCATGGTGCCGCAGTATGCGCCAGTTGCGGCAGCTATTCAACTCTTTTCCAACCACTGAGACCCTATGGCACAAAGCGAAAATCAACTACGTTCTGACAGGGTTTCAACTCAATCGCCGCCCTCGCTGCTTCCGCGTCGCGCCGCAGCTTTGCGCGCATCTCTGTTTCATCCGGCCAGCGCAGTTTTCTCATCGGCGATGTAGCCTCATCGATCGCCGGTTGCGCCAGTATCCAGTAATGTCCGGGCGCGATGCTGTTGAACGCAATCTTTCTATCCGCACTGACTGCCGCACCATAGAAACGCAACACGTCGTCTGCCTTTTCCTTTTCAGCAGGAACGAGGTACACGAACAATTTCTCTGGAAGCATTTCGTCTTCTCGTGAAGCGATTTGTCCATTAAGTGTGGCACCGCCTTGCGCAAGCGTGACGGTCAATCCGGAAAGGCGGTCACCTGTCTTGACGTTGGTCCAAACTCGCGTCGCATCGGCCGGCTGGGCCTTTGCTCCACTCGCGAATGAAATCGATTGCAGATACCAGGATTTCGCTGAGAACCGGGCGGCGAAGTAATACTGGCCGGTCGCCAGATTTCGCACCGTAAAACTTCCTTGCGGGTCCGGAGAGACCGGTTGGCCGAAGTTCCAGATGTATTGCGGCAGACTCCTGGCGGCTTCAGTCTGCCTGTGCCAGGCGGAAACGAACAGCTCCTTAAACACAGGACGATCTTTGTCGTCACACTCAGTTGCTTTTGACTCTTCCAGAACCACTCGGCCGGTGATTAAACCCATTGGCCTGGTGGTCAATTCGATGCCCTCAATGTCGGCTCCCCTGACGTTGATTGGCTTCGACTCTGAAATTTCGCGTTCTCCACCCTGGCGATACGTTTCCGCCGTTAAAACATAATCTCCGTCAGCAACCGCAAAGAACACAAATCCCGCATTCCCCGATTGTTGAAAATAAGGGGCATTCGACTGAGAGCCACTCGCCGTGATCGAAGTCAGATTAACAGTGAGATTTTCGCCGCCGCTCGATGTGCGCGCGACTCCGCTGATCGTCCTGCCTGATTCGGCACGATAGCGAATGTCGATGTTGGCGGTTTCTTCACCAGCCCGCACGCTGATCTCCTCGGCTGTGTCACGCGTTGAAGAGGGCGCATAAGTGGGAAGATAAGTATCAAATGCAGTGGCTTCGCTGTATGCAGAGTTATCACTCCCACCAGCCACTACGATGTAAGTTCCGGTCGGTAGTCCAAAATTTCTATAGATACCGCGATCGTCAGTGGCATTTTCGCGATACATAGCGCTCGAGATCATTCGCTGTCCTTTGTCGTTGCGCATCATCCGAGCACGCACTCTAATTCCGGCTACCGGATTGCCCGCAGCCGTCGTAACCGTCCCGGTGATTACACCGCCTTTGGTTAAAACAAAGGTCGGCGAATCTCCGACTTTGTAACGTTTCTCCTGAGCACTCTCCGGGTCGGGAGATACACTTATAAACGCAGGCATATAGACAGAGACGCGATACAGAACGGGTTTCAACCCGGTCACCCTAAATGTCCCTTCACGATCTGTCGTTACCGGCTCGCTCATTCTTGTGGCGTCAACCGCTTGCACATGGACCGCCGCATTTGGGAGGGGCTGGCCGCTTACGTTAACGACTCTACCGGAGATCGAGCCTGTCTTTATCGCTTCTGCGGCCGGCTGTTGCATTTGCGCGGACGTGCAAAGTGCAGTCATCAGCATTACTAACATGCCGGCGCCGCGATTATGAAAAAGAAAGCTCATCTTCAAGAGTCTAAGGGAAAAGTCTCTTCTCTGTGCAATCTCTGTGTTCTCTGTGTCTCTGTGGTTGTTTCCTCAGCATTCGACCACAAGACATAGAGAACACAGAGATTGCACAGAGAAGAGAACAGATTAAGGCCTGCCAAGCGGAGCATTGAGATCTATTGTCAGGGTGATGTTAGTCACTACTCCGTTGGTGATGCCTACTTGCTGTGTGGTCCTGCGCCACGGCGTACGTACGTCGGGTGCATAAGCAGCGGTCACTTCATACGTGCCCGGCACGAGCCCGTCTGCAAAGAACTGGCCCCGCGCGTCTAGCTGTGGATTGTCGGAACCGAAAGATGGCCCAACATCTTCAGTAAGCCTTTTTAGCGAGACGTTTAAATGTCCGTCTGGTGATGGTGTGCCGTTTTCAAACTTTACTACTCCGCGAAGCGTTCCGTTAGCCTGGTTGACGACGAGTCGCAAACCTGTAAGCTGCTCCGATTCCTTGATCTCGACGCCTCGAGGATAAACGACGCCGTCGCGCTCTGTTCGTACAATCTGCAAACGATCTCTGCTGGAGAGACCAAACGTTAGAAGTCCGGCCGCCAATCCAGCAACGTGGAAGCTGCCGTCCGGGTTAATTGTGGTTGTCGGCGTCGAGCTTCTGACCGTGCTTGCATTCTCAACGAATGCGTAAAGTTGTCCTTTGATTAGCTTGTCGTAAACGGCTTTGTCAGTTGTGCCCTCCAAAACCACCACACCTGAAGCACTGCCGCCTTTTGATGTCTTCACTATCAACCCAGTTACATCGTGATCGCTTATTTCAAACCGCAGATAGTCGGCTCGCAATCCGCTGTTCGGTGGCGGCTCCAGAAAGACCGCATACTTTCCCGGCACCAGACCCTCTAATTTGAATACACCATCACTGTCGGACACTGCTCCATTCGACATTGAAGAGGTGGAGTTTGCGCTGACATACATCTGTACGGCATAAGGCACATTCGCCACTGCCTTGCCGGTTTCACCATCGATAATGCGACCGCTGGCAAAGTACTTGACTACCGGGCGTCCAACGGTGATATCGACGTTGGTGGCTTCGCCTCCTTCCTTCAACTCGATCACAGTTCCCTGCGCCGCTTCTGGCGTATCCGGGTGAAAAGTTCGTTTGTATCCCGCCCTTTGGCGCTCTCCAAAGTCACCCTCTTCTTGTCCGACAGCAACCCGGTAGTTTCCCGGAGGCAGTCCAAAAATTCTATAGATGCCGCGGTCGTCTGTTCGTCCAAACCTAATTCTGTGGTACACAGGACGTCGCGTGTCCATCACAGGCAACACATGTACGTTTTCTTCAATTAACGGCCGGCCATCGGAATCTGTAACTCTTCCCGTGATCACAGCACCTCGCCTCAAAGCGAAGTCAACGTTATCGACTGTTTCACCTTTGCTGACGAGAATAGCCTTTGGACCTCCCGACTCGTCAGCCATCGCGAAAGCAGGCGCTGCAATCATCACCAGATAACTTCCTGGCGGTACATTCGTAATTCGATAGTTTCCCTCGTCGTCGGTGACAACTCTATGACGCGTTGAGTAAACAGTGGTAGGTTCACGGAGAGTCAAGCTTACGCCGGCACGAGAAACGCCTTTGCCGTTGAGTGTTACCTTGCCACTTATACTGGCAGTCGAAGTCTTATCGGCAGCAGTTTGCGCTCGCGCATAGATGACACTGCCGAACATTAGGAGGATACAGGCGATTGCCTGGCGGGCTGAGGAGACCATAGTGAGTTCTGCCTTTCGATTCGAGACGCCGATGATAACGGAAGCCGCCGCGTTTGTCCTTAACGAAGAAGATCTCGCGCAAAGACGCTAAGGCGCAAAGCGCTACCGCGTTTTTAAAAAAGGTTTCTTTGCGCCTTTGCGAGAATATTTTTTTCCGAGGTCCCCAGAGGACTCTTCGTGCAAGCTTCTTTAACTTTCGAGGTAACGGCTCACGAGTTGTTCTAACTTCGCCATATCGATCGGCTTCGGTATGTATTCATTACAGCCTTTCGCAAACGCCTTCACGTGCGTGTATGACATTGGATAGGCCGTTACTGCGACAATGGGCACACTCCCGAGCTCTGGCTGTTGGCGTATGCGCTGGGTAGCAGCAATACCGTCCAGAATCGGCAGATCCAAATCCATGAGGATCAAATCCGGATGCTCGCGACCGGCAATGTCGACAGCTTCTTGCCCGTTGCTTGCTTCCAGCACACTGTAACCCAACTGCTCCAGTCCGTACTTCAGCAGCATGCGAGTGTCGTCGTAATCTTCCACAACCATGATGGTGCGCTTTGTCATAACCCCGCCTTTCGCAGACAGACCACGGAACCGTCTCGAGGGAGAGACACAACAACACGCGCAAGCTGGTTGTCGGGTTTACTTAGTGCCCAGCCGAGATCCGTGACGTGAGTAACTGCAGATGATTTTGACACGCAGCGCCTGATCCTAGCAATGTTTAACGCAAGGTCACTTCGCAACGGATGCAAGCTCGGGGTTCAGGAGCGCTGCCACTCCATGGACCAGCTTTCCAGGATTGGTTCGCGCTTGGTTTGCAAAAAGGACCACCATCAGTTTGTCGTCGACGTAACGTGCAATATACGATTTGAATCCCTGCCACGCGCCGCCATGTTCGACAATACGGTGTCCGCGAACTTCGCCAAGTGCCCACCCGAAACCGTAAGGATGTGTCTTACCGTTATTTAATTTCACCGGCGTCCACATCTGTTCAAGACTCGCTTTCTTCAATAGCTTGTCGGTGTAGAGAGCGGCATCCCATTTCGCCATATCATAGATCGTGAGATACAAGGCGCCGTCCGCCGTAGTATTCAGTGACGGAGAGACCCAGTTTTGATTTTTCAGTTGCCCGTTGACACTGCGATAACCCGCAGCGCGATTCGGAACAATGTCAGCTTCACTAATGATGCGTGCTGTCGACATCTCCAATGGCTCAAAAATTCGTTCCTGGAGAAAGTCGCCGTAAAATTTACCGCTGACCTTGTGAATAAGAATGCCGAGCATCACGTAGGCGAGGTTGCTGTAGCTCCACTTTTCACCGGGTTGAAAAGCAAGCGGAATGGACTTGATGCGCTGGAAGAGTTCGTCTTCGGTGTAGTCTCGTCGCAGATCGAAGTCTTCCGGGTAATCAGTCATCCCACTGGTGTGCGTGAGGAGATGTCGCACAGTGATATTGCGCCACGCTTCAGGACCATCGGGAAAGTATTTGGTGATCTTGTCGTCGAGATTCAACTTCCCTTCTTCCGCCAACATCATCACGGCTGTTGCCGTGAACTGCTTGCCCATCGATCCAGACTGGAAGATCGTTTCGGGCTTCACCGGAACTTGATGCTCGACGTTCGCCAGTCCATACCCTTTCGCGAGCACAATTCGTCCATCCTTAATCACGGCCAGCGACAAGCCGGGAATCTGCTGCGCCTGCATTTCACTTTTGATGTACGCATCGACTCTGGTTTCAAGCGATTCCTGAGCAAGACAAGTGATCGAAAGCAGGAGGATGATCGGAAGACAGCGTGAAAGTTGTTTCGTCATTCGTTTAGAGCGGGGCCAGTGAAATTTGGTCCAGGAAACTGGGCGTTGTCGCAATATCTTATACCAGTGACTAACATCACATTAGTCGCTTTTTTACAAGTGCAGGACAACTGTCGAAAGTAGATGATCAAAACAAAGACGGCTAGAATGCAGACATGCCAATCGTTTCAACCTTCTTTGGTATCATGATCCGCATGTTTTATAGGGAACATGGGGTTGCTCACTTTCATGCCGAGTATCAAGGCGAGCAGGCAACATTCACCATAGACGGAGAGATTCTCGCCGGGGACATCACGTCGCGCACGGCCCGACGTTTAATCAAGGAGTGGGCGACCGCGCATGAAGCTGAACTGCAGGCTAACTGGGATCGGTCGCGGCAGGGCGCGCCCCTGGAGAGAATTCCGCCACTTGAATAGGAGGACCGATGGCATTTCTTCCCACAGTAGTCCGGGCTGAGTACCGTGGTCAATATCGAATCCATGTTGTATTCAACGATGGCGTGCAGAATACGGTCGATTTCGAAATGTGGCTTACCGGTCCCGTCTTTGAGCCGCTTCGGAACCACGACTACTTCCGACGCTTTTTTCTTGAGGGCGGAACCATTACTTGGCCGAACGGTGCCGACATTGCGCCTGAGACGCTCTACGAGCAGGCCAAATCCGTTGCAGCTGCTTAATGTGGCGATGGCTAGTTTGCCCGGACAGAATCACAATCAATCCTGAGCAATGTGGTGGTCGTCACCCCCATGGCAGTCAGGCATCGCTAAGCCATTCACAGGAATGAACGGGAGCGAAAGTATCTGCGTTATGCCCTTCAGCCCTTCTCGACCGTGACGGCTATGAGGGCGGACTTAAGGTGTCACTGTTTCACCTCGAACCGCCTGGCCGGCGACCAACTGCCCGGCGTGCCGGAGGCCGAGTTGGCGCGCACCCGCCACCACATCCTCGTCGTAGGGAGCGTACTAGTCGTGAACTGCGAGACGGTCGTGCTTTGATTCACGACCTGCGGCGTCGCGAAGGACTCTTCGTTATCTATCTGGATCGTGTAGCTCGCCGCGCCGCTCACGTCCGTCCAATCGAAGGTAATGCTCGTGCCAGGACTGAAGCGCGCATCCAACGCGGGGCTGACGAGCGAGGGCGCCGGCAGCGAGCTGGTGGACGCGGGTGTGACGGTCAGGGTCGTCGTGCGGCTTACGCCGCCGTAAGTTGCGGTGATCGTGACGCCGGTGTTCGCGGCGACGGCCGAGGTGTTGACGCCGAAGGTCGCACTCGTGGCGCCCCCCGCCACGGTGACGCTGGCAGGCACTGAGACAACCGACGTGTTCGCGCTGCTCAGCGTCACGACGGCCCCGCCGCTCGGCGCTCCACCCGTCAACGTGATCGTACCCTGTGCGGTGGTTCCACCGACGACAGAAGTCGG
>JBKPJS010000510.1:0-2225 GCA_046730815.1 Acidobacteriota bacterium | reverse complement strand
CGCCCAATGCCTTCGGCAACAATCCGGTCGATGCGATTGGTGGTGTCAAGATTTATCCGCGACGCTGGTTCGGAATTGGCCTGGCTTATCGCCGGCACATGAACCAACAGGATATGGACCATTTCGATCCGGTGGACTTCACCATTCCGATTCAGCAGGTTACAAACGTAAACGTGATCGGAAGAGGTTTGGTTGTGGTTCCCGGCACTTCCAGACCGGTGACTTCGCAAGGGTTCCCGGTTGGTTTCATATTCTCAGAAGAACCGAATGGCTTTATCGGTCAATTCTGGATTGGACATCGCAACTCCAGAACGCCGCCACCGCCACCAAATCAGGCACCTGTGGTCCGTGCCGTCAGCCCGTCGATCAGTTCGGTGTTGCGGCCCTGCCCACCGCCGACAACCTCGCCTTCCTGCACGGCAACCGGCAGCGAGGTTACCCTAGTTGCTGATGCGTCAGACGTCGATAACGATCAGTTGCTTTATACCTGGTCCGTAACCGGCGGCAAGCTCAGCGGTGAAGGCCGGCAAGTAACCTGGGACCTGACTGGTGTAGCGAATGGCACCTATACCGCTACCGTTGAAGTAAACGACGGTAATCAGCACACAGCAACCGGCAGTGCTACTGTGACGGTAGCCGATTGCACGGGCTGCGTCCCACCGCAACCGCCATGTCCGACCGTTTCGGTGAGCTGCCCGAGTGACATTGATGCGGGCCAGCCAATCACCTTTACGGCCAGTGTCACTGGAGGTGCTGAAGGGGCGACATTCACCTATAACTGGTCAGTTTCGGCTGGAACCATCTCGAGTGGTCAGGGAACGTCTACAATCACGGTTGACACGGCCGGCATAGGTGGTCAGAGCGTGACCGCAACCGTCAGTATCGGCGGAGCGGATCCGAGCTGCACCGGCACGACGGCTTCCTGCACGACGAGTGTGAAACCGCCGCCAACGCCGGCACGTAAGTTTGACGAGTATGGCAATATCCGGTTCAACGATGAGAAGGCCAGACTCGACAACTACGCTATCCAACTCCAGAACGAGCCCGGTTCGACGGGTACCATCATTGTCTACGGTAGCTGTGCGGGTGAAGCGCAACAGCGAGGCGACCGCGCTAAAGACTATCTCGTCAATACGCGCGGAATCGAAGCTGGACGCATCACGGTCGTAGACGGTGGTTGCCGTGCAGACCTGACAGTTCAACTCTGGGTGGTGCCGCAAGGTTCGACCGCGCCAGAGGTTGATACGACAGGCGCCATCTCGCCATGTCCGGAATGCAGGAGAGGTCCGCGCCGGCGCAGGGGACGAGGTGACGAATAATCGATACGGGTCTAACCCTTAACCAATCGGGCGATGCTTCTCAAGAGCATCGCCCGATTGCTTTTAGTCGCGACACAGCCATCCACGGATTTCACAGATTATCTGTGGAATCGGTTGATGGAAAGTTATACAACTGGCCTTTGTTTTGCCCGCATCCTACCGTCGCGCCCCAGCTTTTAGACAAAAATGAAGCAAACTGTAATAAACTATGGGTCACGGTGAGCGATTGCTCCTGATTGGTTAGACCCTGGATGAACTAACGATGAAACGAATTGCTACGCTGCTCCCCCTTGTTATTGCTCTCTTCTGTTTTGCTCTCGTCCCGAATACAGCGGTGACGCTGGCCGCGGGAGACAACGCCGATCCTGCACTGTATTCGAACGATTGGCGCACTACCGGCCCTCCGGGAGGAGATGTCCGTGGGCTAGTCGTTGATCCCGCAAATCCAGATCGGTTTTATTTCGGCACTCTTGATGGACAGATTTACACCTCAGCAGATGCCGGCAAGCAGTGGCAACTTCTCTACAATTTCGGCAAGCCCCGGCTCTTTGTAGATAACATCATCGTTGACTCGCGCAATCCTCGCGTTTTGTACGTCGGGGGGCACAGGCACAATCAACCGGGGGGATTTTTCAAGTCGACTGACGGTGGCGCAACCTGGAGCGAAAACGCGCAACTGAAGAATGAGGCCATCCACTCGCTCGCCCAATCAGAGTCGAATCCCGATACACTGATTGCAGGGACCTTCACCGGTATCTTTCGCTCTGACGACGCAGGCGAGACCTGGAAACAACTTCCGACCTCCAGCACGCCCGGGCTGCTTCACGTTGAGTCCCTGGCAATCGATCCTCGCACCACCGATACCATCTATGCGGGTACGTTCTATTTGCCGTACAAATCTACTGA
>JBKPJS010000509.1:0-3176 GCA_046730815.1 Acidobacteriota bacterium | reverse complement strand
TACTCTTCAGCGTCCTGCGCGAGTCCGTTCTTTCCTATGACTCGTCCCCTGGCTCTAGGAGTGTAAGGTCAGCCGAGGTTGGGGGCTTGCATCCTTGATGCGGTGCGCTGAAAAGAACTTGTTTGCTAAAACTAAAAAAACGAGCATTTCGCTCGTTATTCCAGTCAGTTCGAGGCTACCACAGGGATTTGTAAAGAGACAAGGCGAGACCGTTACATTTGTGAGATAAATTCCAGATATTTAGCCGCAGATTTACGCGGAAGAAACGCTGATCAGAAAAGCTTTTCTGCGTAAATCTGCGGCTGAACTTCAAAGGGTGAGGAAGTTTTCGACGATTTTTCGGCCTTCGGCGTGCTCTTCGTCAAACAGCTCGGGATGGAATTGGACCCCGTAAAGCCGCCGCCCCTTCTGCTGCATGGCCTGAATCTTACAGGTCTCGTTCGAGGCTGTTTGGCGAAATCCATCGGGTAATTCCTTGACTTCGTCGCAGTGCGAATGCCAGACGGTGATTGTCGAAGGCAAGCCTTTGAACACGCCGTCGCCAGTGTTTTCGATTGGGAAGAAGCCGCGCTCTCGCCTCGCGCCTTCGTATCCCTCGCCCGGTTCGAGTCGCTCCATCAAACCGACTTCCGCGCCGTAAGCCAGCGCAATCTGCTGGTGACCACCACAGACCCCGAGGATCGGCTGGCTTGCGTGTTTGATGACCTCAAAAACTCCAGCCAGCGACTCGGGCGAGTACTTGTCCCACGGATGACTCTGTCCACTCAGGATGATGTGCGACGGGCGCAAGCTGCGAACTCTCTCCAGCGACACGGTGTGAAACGGTTCGGTGAGGATTTCCAGCCCGGGAATCAAGCGGCCCAGCACCGCACGAAGCTCGCGAGGGCTGGCGCCTTGACCATCGATTGTGTTGTCGACCAGGTAAACGAGCAAGGTTACTTCAAACTATAAAGCTTCCCGTTGAAAGCGCCGATGTAAATTCGGCCGTCGAGAATCGCCGGCGTCGCGTTGATATTATCACCAATCTTCAGTTCGCTGATCGATTGCCCGTCCTGGGCTGAAACGGAATGGATCCAGCCGGCCTTATCGCCAAACACTAAGCGCCCATCAACTAACGGCGACGTGCCCCAAATCGCGGCCTTCGCGCGATATCGCCAAACGACCTGGCCCTTGTCAGCCGTCAAGCAATACAGATAGCCGTTGCTCGAGCCGATGTGCACTCTTCCATTCGCGACGATTGGACTTGCCCAAAACCCGCTCTTCTCTTTGCCTGTGCCGCCTTCAGCTTTGTATTTCCAAACTAGCTCGCCGTCGGTCTGCCGGAAGCAATAGATGTAGCCGTTCTCCGCCGCTGTGTAGACTAAGCCATCGCTGACGGCCGGCGTCGAATCTGAATCGGCGCCGATCCGCGCCTTCCAAACGGTTGAGCCATCCGCGAGATTGAGACAATACAGATCGCCCTGCTCGGTTCCGATGTACGCTCGGCCATCAACAACTGAGAAACTGCCTTCCATCGACCCGAGCCGCTCAGTTTTGTAGATCAACGATCCGTCGTCGAGGTTGAGGCTGTAGAAGAACCCATCCTCACCGCCGAAATAGACTCGAGCGTCGATCACCGCCGCCGAGCAATCGACTTCAAAACCTGTCTTGAACTTCCAGAGAAGCGAGCCGTTGCGGGCGTCGATGCAGTAAATGTAGTGGTCGAGTCCGCTGGCGATCAGGCGGTTTCCGGCGATAGTTGGCGTAGCTTTGAGACTGTCGCCGGTCTTGTAACTCCAAACCAGGCTTCCATCACGTTTGTCGAGACAGTAGAGATTGCCATCCGCGGCTCCGAAATAGACATGGCTCTCGTCGACGGAAGGCTGGCCAGGCCAACTCGATCCGCCCCACGGATCTTTGTGCAAGCGCCCCGTTGTCCATTTGGTCTCAAACTCCCAAACAACTTCCAAAGGACCGTCAGACCACGGCCCGGTGCCGTAGAAGCTACGGGAGGCATTTCCCAGCCACATCGGAACAGAGCTTGGAGGCTTCGGTGGAGGCTGAGGTTTGGCCGCCGTCTCAGTGACGACCTTCCCGCCACAGGCAGGAAGCAAGAGAAGAGCAAGAATGATGGGGGAGATTTTTATCATGTAAATCTTGTAAATCCTGTAATCCTGTCATCAGCCCTGTAACCACTGGCCGGAATAGACTACTTCAGCCGTTCCCGTGATCACAACTTCGCCATCGAGCCGCCAACTGATCCGCACTTCGCCGCCTTCCATCACGACTTTCACATCGCGGTTGGCCTTTTCGTTAACCATCGCCGCAACAGCGCCCGCACACGAGCACGTGCCCGAAGCAGTCGTTTCTCCAACACCGCGTTCCCAAATTCTCAACTCGATCAAGTCTCGTTTCACTACTCGCACGAAGACGACGTTCGTCCGATCTGGAAACTGCGGATGGACCTCGATTGCTTTTCCCATCTTGCGCCAATTGAGGGCGTCGAAATCGTCGACAAAGATGCAGCAGTTCGGGTTACCCATCTGCATCGCGGTAATCGGAACAGGCTGACCATTCACCGGCAACGGATAACGGATAACCTGCTCGAGCGGCGGCCGGATAGACATCGGAATGGATGGACTGTCCAACTTCGGCTGGCCCAATTCTGACTCGAACAAGAACTTGCCGGGCGCTGGTTGGCCGCGGAGAAAGTATCGCTTCAATCCGGTGCGCGTGCTCAGTCGCAGTTCGTCCCTGGTCCAAAGGCCTTTGTAGTAGAGATACGCAACTGCGCAACGAGTTCCGTTGCCTGACAGTCCTGCTTCGCTTCCGTCAGGGTTAAAGATATGGCAATTGAAATCGGCTTCGTCGCTCTTTAATTTGCCGATGATCGCAATCCCATCTCCACCGGCCCCGTAATGCCGGTTGCAAATGCGTCGCGCAAACTCCCCGAGATCGGCGACGTCACTGACTTGCTCCGCTTCGATCACGAGATAGTCATTTCCCAAACCGTGGAATTTCGTGAATTGTGGGGATCTCATCTGTGTAATCGTGGATGAATTCACTCCGGCTTGCCTGCGAACGATGCGAGCAACACGGCGATCGGATCGATGCACGCGGTTCGTGGTTCAACATCTCTCGGATAATTGTTGACCATGATCGAGAACGCAAGCTTCTCGCCGGCCGCAGTAGTGAGA
>JBKPJS010000508.1:0-1719 GCA_046730815.1 Acidobacteriota bacterium | reverse complement strand
AATTATTTCAGCGTTGTTCAAAACATGTAGTTTAAGGATGCAGCACAAACTCCCCATCTGCCAGATTTTGAGTGTTCAAACCAATCAGGATGAAGATCCAAAGGCGTAGGCACTGGCACCTGAGGGCGAGCTTTTTAATAGCGTTTCTGCTCGTTATCTCACCGTTAGTCCCGACAATCACCAAAGCACAAGGTCCTAATGCCCTCGACGGCGAGGAAACTGATCCGTCTGCGGTACTTTCTCAGATCCTCCGGCTGGAGCGAATCGAGATTCCGGGCGGCGCAGAACTGATAACGGTGCACGCGAAACTGGCCGGGCTCGAGTCGGCTGAAAATGACAAGTGGATACCACTAGTGTCCATTTTGCGCGACACCCTGGGCGACAATAACGCTGAGAATAACCGGCTGCGCTACGTTTGGCCGCTGACCTATACCAACCCGACTGTGACGCAACGTCTCGCAGCAGCGATTCCCTTTTTCTACGCGCGAGTCGGCAACAAAGACAAGTTGACTAAAACTCCGCCGCCCGCACTAGATCTCGCATCGCCCGAGAGCGAAGTCTGGGACAAGATCTTTTGGACTGCGCTGCAAAATATTTTGCTCGACCCGTACGGCACGCCGATCAAAGCTTCAACCAGTTCCTACCGCCGGAATACCAGCGACTATCGCAGGTCGCACATCATTCGCGCTCTATCAGTGCTGGCGCTTTATGAAGCTGTTAAAGGTGAATCAGCCTTCACTCCCGCGGAATGGGCCACCATCCAGGGGCGGCTGATGTTGAGTGACAAGACGTTTGGCGGATTAATCGATGATTCAAACCTGCCGAGTTACTACGCCAAAAAGACCACGCAAGCACGAGACGAACGCGGACACAATTGGGAACTGCTGCGCCAAAGAGCTGAATCGGAATCACTCTACTTCGAACCGCTTTTATTGCCTGACGGAAGCGCGACTCACGCGCTGCTCTGGGTCGCAAAACGCGATCTGATCAAGCAACAGGGCTCGCGCTACAGCGGCCGTTTTCTAAACATCGCCAATCCCTGGACTGACAAGCGACTACTGAACTGGAAAGGCTATGTTGAAACGCGCTACTTCGATTCCGAGAATCATCCAGTCGACAGTCAAACGCCGGGCGCAGAAGCGGTGGAGATGATTCCGCTCGGGCTCTACGGTCTTGATAATCCGAAAATCCCGATGCTGCTCGTCGATTTTCGCGATAGCTACAATCCCAAGAAACGCGAGATGTCACGCCGCGTGCTGAACGATGTGACGCGAAATCTCCTTTCGCTTTCGAAGTTCGGCAATCTGCCGTTCTTTCTCGGCCGCACTGTTTTCGATTTCGTGACCGGCCGTCGCGGGATAGACGTCAATCAACCTTCCCGTTTGCAGACGTACTCTCAACTAAAGCTCCTGCTGGCGCTCAACAATTCCATGGAACCTGAGCTTCGCTCGGAAGTCAGCGGACGGCTTGAGAGGATCTCACTTAATCCATTCGAAAACGACTTGAACGCCGAAGCAAACATCGCGTTGGCCCAGTACCAGGCCCTGCTCGCGTTTGCGAAAGATCCTGAAGGCCTCGCTGCGAAGATTGAACGTGACCGGCGGGCTGAGATGATGCCATTGGAACACGGGTCCAAGGCACGCCTTGCTTTCCGCGTCATGAATGTTCTGACGTTTGGGAAATACGTTCATCGTGAAGAAATGACGGACGACATGGAGA
>JBKPJS010000507.1:0-2382 GCA_046730815.1 Acidobacteriota bacterium | reverse complement strand
TCTCGACGTCGCGCGCCATCCAGCCCATCTCGCCCTGATAGCCGCGCGCCAGCCATTCTTTCAATCGGCGCCCCTCGTCTTCAAGCGAAGAGGCGCCGATAATTCCGACTTTATTGAATCCTTCGAAAGAGGCCCGTTCCTTGATGTTACTTGCCGAGATCACTGAGGCGGTAGTTTCTGGATCGTCACTGTAATAATCGGACTATCGCCCGCGGTGCGGCTGTATGAAACCCAGTAACCTGCCTTAGGATAACGCACGAGTTTGTACTTCGATCCATCGGGCTTCGAATCGATGTCAGCACCGAACACTTGTTGCGGAGTGATCACTTCGCGCGCGCCGCTCATGAAGTCAACCGAGATGGCAGTCACCTTGTTGGTAGCCTTATCGTAAAGGACCTGGCAGGTTTCTTTTTCACCAAACATATAGAAATCCTGCTCGTCTCCCTTATTGGCTGGATTGCCCAGCTTCTTGCGCACCTCATCGGCGAGCCATCCAATCTTGACGCCTCGATATTCGAGAAATACCGGGTCTTCCTCAGGCGTCGCGCCCGTGCGGTTTCGCGTGGTTTGGGCGAAGGATACCCCGCAGATAGTCAGACTAATCACCACAAGCAAAGCTCGATTCAGTAACCAGAATTTTGAGGATCTCAAAAGGCGAGTCATGGTTACTCCTTTCCAAAAATACGTGTTCACAACAACCAGGTAGGTAGCGACACCGCTGGAGCAGGTCGATGAAACCGCCCATTGCTCGCGCGGTTTGGCTTGTATGCCGCGAACAATAATCCCAAAGAAACGAGGATGTCAATATCTGGAGGCCGTCTCCAAAAGTTGACTCTGGCGGGGAGTTTAGCGTAGAAGCTGAGTGCTTTTGCAGCCCCGTCAACAATCGTGGAACAAAGGAGCCGAGATCACATGAACAGAAGCGCACTCGCGTTGTTTGCAGCACTGGTCGTCCTATTTTTGGCTGGATGCCAACCAGCCGTGGATACGAACCGCAATTTAGCAGCGGCGACTTCCACTCCCGCAAAGGAAACATTCGATCCGGCAGCGATCGAGGCTGAATTGTTGAAACTCGAGCGCGATTGGGCGGCGGCGACCAAGAATCACGACGCGGAAGCAGTCCGGCGCATAGTCGCCGACGATGCGGCTATGATATATCCGGACGGAACGGCTGGAACGAAAGCCGACGAAGTGCGCAGTGTCGAATCCGGCGCTATCACTGCTGATGGATGGGAGATGCTCGATCCAAAGGTTACCGTGCTCGATGCCGACGCGGCATACATCACAGGGCGAAGCATCATCCAAAATGGAAAGTACAAAGATCCCAATCAGAAGAAAGCGATAGACATCAGCGGCGAGTATCGTTTTCTCGATGTCTACGCGCGACGGAACGGCAAGTGGCAGGCAGTGGCGTCGCAGGCGACTAAGATCGCGAATCCCGCTCCATCTCCATCGGCCAGTCCCAAGCCTTAAAGCAAATCAGGACAAAGGTTCTTCAACTCCAAATGCCGGGGATGGTTGTTGAGCATGATGGGCAGCGGCCATCGCTCGTGACGTTTACTTGTCGAATCAGGTAACCGAAACGTTCAACCAGCAACTCGTCGCACGACGGGCAATAAGTGTTTTCCCAGCGACCGACCCGGCCCGGAAGATTTCCGGCGTAGATGTAACGAAGTCCGGCCTCGCGACCAATCTCACAAGCTCGGATCAATTGCTCCGCGGTCGTGTTTGAGTTTTCAGTCATCCGGTAGTCCTGGTGAAAAGCGGTGACATGCCACGGTATGTCCGGAGAAACTGAAGCAATGAACTCAGCCGCGCGCCGCAGCTCATCCTCGGAGTCGTTGAAACCCGGAATGACCAGCGTGACGATCTCTTCCCAGAAACCACGTTCGTTGACCATCTTCACAGTCTCGAGAATGTTGTCGACGACGCCACCAAGCTGCCGGTAGTTCTTATCGTTCATCGACTTCAAATCGATCTTGTAACAGTCAGTCCAGGGCCGCAGGTAATCGAGCACCTGCGGAGTCGCGTTTCCGTTTGAAATGAACGCGGTCCTGAAGCCCGCCGGCCTGGCTTTTTTGAAAACCTCGACAGCCCATTCGGCAGTGATCAACGGTTCGTTGTAACTGCTGCCGATCATCTGCGCGCCATGCGCTCTCGCCATCGTGACCAACGCTTCTGGTGAAACCATTTTCGGACTGGTCCCGGCGGAGTCATCGCGAAGCGCCTGCGACGTGAGCCAGTTTTGACAATAAGCGCAGTGCAGATCGCAGCCCAACATTCCGAACGTCAAAGTGTCAGAACCGGGCAACACATGAAAAAACGGTTTTTTCTCGGTTGGGTCACAAGCGAGCGCGGCGACGTAGTTGACCGGAACACGAA
>JBKPJS010000506.1:0-5593 GCA_046730815.1 Acidobacteriota bacterium | reverse complement strand
CAATAACGATGGTGCCGGATCCGGTGTGCGTACCGAACGCCTGGGCGAAGCGCGTTAGAAGTTTGGGCGTCAGCGACTGTCCCACGACGCCGCGCACGCCCGAGATGCTGATTTTTAAGGTCGGTATCGCTCTCATGTAATCAGTAAGGCCGCAGATAAACGCAGATGAACGCTGATCCGCATTTTATCCGCGTTCATCTGCGGCTCACTTCCTAATCCTATCGCGCGCCCAGTCTAATAACTCGCGTGCGGCTGCTTTCTCCTCCGCCTCGACGATGATCCGGATCATCGACTCCGTATTCGAAGCACGCACGTGAACCCAACCTTGCGGCAACGTCACTTTGATCCCATCAGTCGAATCAATCTCGAGCTCTTCCTGCTCCACCGCGGCCCGAAACTCCTGCATCAACGAATACAACCGGTGCGGCTCAACTATCACGTTGTGCTTCAAAGTCGTGAGTCGCGGGAGTTGGCCCACCAGATCTGAAATGCGCTCGCCGCTTTGCGCCAGGTGTTCGAGTATCAAGCCGATTGCCGCAGCACTGTCGTGCGTCAAGTGAACTTCCGGCACGGTAATCCCGCCACTGCCCTCGCCGCCAAGCACCCCGTTGTGTTCGATCAAACCTTCAGAGATGTACGCCTGGCCCACCGGAGTTCGCATAACACTTCCCGCATGGCGCGCGGCGACAATGTCTACCGCACTCGAGGTTGAAACATTCGTCACGACTACCCCAGTCTTCTTTCGCAAACGAATGTCAGCAGCAATCGCCAGTGTCATCTCCTCGGAGAGTGGTTCACCAAGATCGGTGACAATTCCCAGTCGCTCGCCGTCGGCATCGTGCGCGAAACCAATTGCAGCGCGTCCTGCCTTAACAACCGCGCAGAGTTGCGCCATCGTCTCCGGCTTCGGCTCGGGAGTGTGCGGGAATGGCGCGTTGGGATCGTCGTTGACTGCAAGAACTTCGCATCCCAATCGCGCCAGCCATTTGGGACTCAGAAACGAACACGCGCCGTTACAACAATCAACTGCCACCGTCAGCTTTTTAGACTTGATTGTCTCGGCAGCAAAACTCTCTTCGAGCACTTTGATATGTTCGTCGATCGGGTCAGCCGTCTGAACCACCTTCTTAATGGTGTCCCAGGTCGCTTTGGCAAACTCGCCCTGATGAAAGATGTCCAACAACTCTTCGCCTTGAGTTGGATTCAGATAAAGACCGTCGCCGCGAACAAACTTGAGCGCGTTCCACTGCCAGGGGTTATGACCAGCGGTGATCGCAATGCCGCCATCGGCCTTCAACCACTTGACCGCCAACTGCATACTCGGCGTCGGGCAAACGCCAAGATCCACAACGTCACAGCCTGCCGCCAGCAGCCCTGCGAGAACGGCCGAGCGAATCATCGCGCCCGAGGGTCGCGTGTCGCGGCAGACGAGGATCCGTCCGCGGTCAAGGTAGGTTCCGTAGGCTTCGGCAAACTCGACCGCCAATTCGGGGGTAAAGGTCTCACCGACGATTCCACGAACGCCGGTGATGCCGATTTTCAGCGGTTTCATCTAAACTTCTGTGAACTGAATAACTCGGAAAGCTGTGTGCTGTCGGACTTAATTGTACCTCACGACATAAGTCCGCGTCAGTTTTTTTGCCGCGGGATTTACAAGATTTTTCAGGATTGTCAGGCTTCGCTCTTGGGAATCATGTAAAATCTTGTAAATTCGGTTCAATGAAACGACGACTATTTCTTACTTTCGCAATAGTGCTGCTTCTGGCCGAGCAGGCTCAGAGTCAGCAGACTATCGCAGAGCGACTCGGTTACCCGCGCGATGCGAAGCTGCTGATCGTCCATGCTGACGATCTCGGCATGGCCCATTCGGTCAATGCAGCGACGATCAAAGCCTTTGAGAGTGGCCTCGTGAGCTCGGGCAGCATCATGGTGCCGTGCCCATGGCTCTCAGAGATCGCCGCTTATGCACGCACAAATCCCCAGGCTGATCTTGGCCTGCACTTAACACTCACGAGTGAATGGACGTCGTTCCGCTGGGGCCCGGTAACGTCGAAAGACCGAGTGACTTCACTCCTCGATAAAGACGGTTACTTTTATCTCACCGAGACTGAAGCCGCCGCACACGCCAATCCAAAAGAGGTTGAACTCGAAATCACCGCGCAGATTGAGCGTGCGCGAGCGCTCGGTATTCAACCGACTCACCTCGATTCTCACATGGGAACGCTCTACCAAAACAAAGCGTTATTTGAGGTGTTCCTGCGCGTAGCGCGCAGTCAAAAGTTACCGGTGAGAGTCGCGAGAGCGTGGTTTGCGCAAACAGACTTTCTGCCATCGACGTTGAATCCGGATAACGTTTACATCGATCGCATTCTGGATATCAATCCGGCTGTGGCCGCAAACGACTGGGCGAAGTTTTATTCCGATGCGCTCAAGAAGCTGGAACCGGGAGTGACTGAGGTCGTGGTGCACCTGGCATACGACGACGCTGAAATGCGCGGAGCGACGTCCAACCATCCCAACTGGGGAGCAGCCTGGCGCCAGCGCGATTTTGAATTCTTCACCAGCGATGCCTTCCGTAAGTTGCTTCAAGAGAACCAGATCAAACTCATCACCTGGCGCGAATTGGGTAAGTTGATCAAGTAGCATCCACAGATGACGCCGGTTATCTGTGTATCTGTCAGCCCAAAAAAATTCTCCTTCGCATGGCCCACTTCGCCAGGCTTTCCCGCGTTAGTTAGTGTTGGAAGGAGAGCATATGAAACACATTCGAAGAGCTACCGCGCTATCTGGTCTACTCATACTGTTGACGTTCTCATCCGGGCTATTCGTATCGGCACTGGGACAATCTGACCGGCAAACTATCATAAATATCCCGTTTAATTTTACCGTCGGTGAGAAAGCGTTCCCAGCAGGCAAGTACGTGATCGAGCGAAACAGGAAAGATTCGGACACTGTATGGGTGATTAAGAGCAAGGACAATGCCGACAAGGCAATGCTTTTGACTCGGCCCGTGCGTGCGCTTGATACCCAGGAAGACACACGGCTGGTCTTCCGCCGCTACGACGATCTTTACGTCCTGTCGGAGTTTTGGACTGCGGGAGACAATACCGGCCGCGAGCTCCAGATTTCGAATCGTGAACGCGCGTTGGAAATAGCTTTAGCCGAGAAGCGTCAGGATGTTATCGTGACGGACCGTGGCAGATAAATTAACTGACAACAATTTTTCACGCCGCCAGTTTTTGAAAGCTGGCGGCGTTGGCTTTTTTGGAGCTTCTGTCTTCCGCGCCAGTGCATCGTCCAACCAGACGGCTCATGTGCTCACGCTTTATGTGGGCACATATACGTCAGGCAAGAGCGAGGGCATCTATCGCTATCGCATGAACCTTGCTATCGGCAAACTCACGCACTCAAATTCCTTCAAGTCCGTGAATCCTTCGTTCCTCGCAATCGATCGAAGCAAGCGTTACTTGTACGCCGTGAATGAAGTAAGCCACTACGCAGGAAAGGCCAGTGGCGGCGTCAGCGCTTTTGCAATCGATCCTGTGAGCAGCAACCTTCGGCTGCTAAACGAACAAGCTACGCAAGGCGCCGACCCTTGTCATTTAACGATCGACCGCAGAACACGAACGTTGTTGGTCGCAAACTACACCGGCGGAAGTATTGCCGTTCTACCGGTACGTTCTGATGGAACACTTGCGCCTTCGATCGACTTAGAACAACACGAAGGCTCAAGCGTCAAAGAACAACAAAAAGGACCGCACGCGCATTGCATCATTCTCGATCGATTCGAGCGGCATGCGCTGGCCGCGGATCTCGGGATTGATAAGGTCATGATCTATCGCTTCGACGCGTCCACCGGAAAACTTAGTCCGGCCCAGCAACCCTGGGTAGAGCTTCAAGCCGGCGCCGGGCCGCGCCATCTGACATTTCATCCCAACGGCAAGTACGTGTACGTCATCAACGAACTTGATTCGACGTTGACTGTGTTGAAATACAATGAAATAAGCGGAACGCTTTCGCAGATCGAAACGGTTTCGACGTTGCCGAGCGACTTCTCAGGCATGAGTTATTGCGCAGACGTGCATGTGTCTCCATCGGGCAAGTTTCTCTACGGCTCAAATCGCGGGCATGACAGTATCGTTGTTTTCGAGATTGATCGGCGCACAGGCAAGCTGAAGCTAATCGAACACGTTTCAACGGAAGGTAAATGGCCTCGTAACTTCACGCTCGATCCGACCGGAACCTTCTTGCTCGTAGCCAATCAGCGATCGGACAACATCGTCACCTTCTCCGTCGATTCACACACCGGCCGTCTTAAGCTCACCGATAACGTCGAAGAAATCCCCTCTCCCGTGTGCCTGAAGTTCCTTTAACCACAGATGATACGGATAAATACGGATCGATCCGTCTTCATCCGTGTTATCTGTGGTTAATGTTTTATAGCCAGCTTTGTTCGATCACCATTGAAAAGTCCGCCTGAATAGAAGAGAATACCCCGGTTTCTGAATCCCTGCCTGAGGACAGCAAAATAGATGAGAAATCCCGTACTTGCCCTGGGGGCAGTCAGTCTTTCACTGTGCTTCGTTCTCCAAACCCCAATGACGATCAAGGCGCAAACCGATCTCGTCGACAGCGACGAATTTTTCCAGAGAGCAAGCCGCCCCGGCCCGGAGCGCGACCAGACTCAGAAGGTCGAAGATCTTCTCAAGCGCATGACGCTCGAAGAGAAAGTTGGGCAGATGACCCAACTCGCCATCGGCATGATCGTCTCCGGGAGCGATCAGAACGTTCAGATCGATCCGGCCAAACTCGAAAAGGCGATAGTTAAATACGGCGTCGGTTCGATTCTCAACGTCTCTGACCAGGCTCTCACCGTAGACAAATGGCATGAGATCATCGCCGCGATTCAAGGCGCCGCTAAGAAAACTCGCCTCGGCATTCCGGTAATCTACGGAATCGATTCAATTCACGGAGCAAACTACGTACAAGGCGCCACTCTCTTTCCACAAGAGATCGGCATGGCCGCGACGTGGAATCCGGAGTTGATGAAGCGAGCTTCTGAGATTGCCGCGATGGAAACGCGTGCGGCCGGTATTCCGTGGAGTTTCTCTCCGGTGCTCGACCTCGGCCGCAATCCGCTCTGGCCACGCTTTTGGGAAACGTTCGGCGAAGATCCATATCTCGCGAAAGTGATGGGCGTCGCGTTCGTGCGTGGCCTTGAAGGATCCGACGTTGCTTCGGAACAGCAAGTCGCTTCAAGCTTGAAGCACTACATGGGCTACAGTTTTCCGCTGACCGGTAGAGATCGAACGCCGGCGTGGATTCCCGAGAATTACTTGCGCGAATATTTTCTGCCCACTTTCGATGCCGCGGTCAAAGCGGGCGCGCGCACGATCATGATTAACTCCGGGGAAATCAATGGCGTTCCGGGGCACGTTAATCGCCAAATCCTCACTGATATCTTGCGCACTGAGCTCGGCTTCAAAGGTTTCGTCGTTTCTGACTGGGAAGACATCAAGAAGCTCGTCACGTTTTGGCGAATCGCCGCGACCGAGAAAGAAGCTACGCGCATGGCGGTCATGGCGGGCATCGA
>JBKPJS010000505.1:0-3187 GCA_046730815.1 Acidobacteriota bacterium | reverse complement strand
ACCCAGAAGCTATCACCCCAACGATCCGAGATCGTGTTCGCAGTCTCGATCCTGATGTTCCAATTTACTCCGTCAGCACGATGAGCGAAGTGATTAGCAAACGAATGGATAGCCAGCGACTAACGCAATGGCTGCTCAGCGCTTTTACTCTCATAGCGTTGGTGCTGGCGGCTATCGGAACCTACGGTGTGATGTCGGTTTTTGTCAGCACTCGCGTCTCGGAATTAGCGATTCGCGCGGCGCTTGGTGCTACCCCCAGACGCTTATTGGCATCAGTTTTGAAGTACGGGCTAATCCTTGCCGCTGGCGGAATAGTGCTGGGCTTGTTGGGTTCCTGGGCCCTCACGCGAGCAATCTCGAGTCAGTTATACGAAGTGAGCACGACTGACCAAGTGGTGTTCACCTTTGCACCGGCCGTATTGATCGCTGTGGCGCTGCTCGCATCTTATTTACCTGCGCGCCGTGCCGCTCGTACCGATCCGGCAGTCGTATTGCGAGAATCGTAAGGCTTTTGCACGGGGATGTGTAAACTGACTCGGGCAAAGCTCCTCTAACTAACTAATCCAACCTAACTGCTGCTTGCCTCAAAAGTAAGTCGGCCACAAAGAGGCACGGAAAAGCACACCTGTCTTTAAACATCTCAGCGCTGATGTTTGCGCTTTTGTGTCTCTTCGCGGGAGTTTAAAAGGAGTGAAGCAATGAATCAGTCGATCTTTACCACAAAGTCAACGCTCGAATGTCTAATCCTCGGGCACTATGACTTAGGATTTGATTTCCACGAGGGCTTGCAGCGATCCAAAGGACTCAACTCCGGAGAATACCGCAATCTAAGAATGGACTTCATCACTTTGGACAACCGAAAACTACCGTTTTTGGAAGTGCTCAATTATCTGACGGACCAACGCCTGCACTGGACGGAGATGACGCAGGTAGCACCTGTTTATCTGGCCAGCTTTCTTCGTCACCTCGGTATCGAGGCCGAGTTCTCCAGCTTTTTCCACTCGAAAAGAGATGAGTTGAACGAACTACTTGCGCGACGGCCGAAAGTCGTGGCCGTTACAACCACACTTTACCTGACACCTCTCGTCGCCAAGGAAGTCGTCAAATTCATCAGAGAAAAAAGTCCGGATTCGTACATCGTCGTCGGTGGTCCACTGATCGACAATCTCGCATATCACCTCGACGAGGCCGATTTCCGCATCATCCTCGAAGACATTGGCGGAGACATCTACGTCCAGCAAAAACAAGGAGAGCAAACGCTGGCGAACTTGCTCATGCGGCTGCGCAATGGCGGCGATGTGAGCAAGGTGAAGAATTGCTACGTCAAGTGGCAGGGAAAATTTGTGTTTACCGGCGCTGAAGCGGAGTTTTCGTTGTCGCCGATCAATTGGAACAACTACCGGCACAAAGATCTGGGTTCAACGCTACAGACCCGTACGGCGTTGAGTTGTCCTTTTCGCTGTACGTTCTGTGACTATCCGGTGCGAGCGGGTAAATGGGTGCCGCAGGAGATAACAGCCGTGGAAGAAGAGTTGCGGCAGATTCAGGAGCGCTCGGACGTGCGTAGTTTGGTGTTCATTGACGACACCTTCAATGTTCCGGCGGATCGTTTCAAAGAAATACTACGCATGATGGTCCGCAATAAGTTTACTTTCAACTGGTACTCGTATTTGCGCTGCAACATCATGGACGAAGAGCTTTGCGAGCTGATGTCCAAAAGTAACTGCGCCGGTGTGTTTCTGGGAATCGAGTCGGGCGATCCTGACGTGCTGAAGGTCATGAAGAAAGTGGCCACGCCCGAGCAGTACCTTCGCGGCATGAAGATTTTGAATAGCAGCGGAATCATGACCTTCGCGTCGCTGATAATCGGGTTTCCGGGTGAAACTGAACGAAGTGTCGAGAACACGATTCAGTTGTTACAAGACGCGCGGCCCACATTCTTCCGCGGAGAAATCTGGTACAACAACCCCCGCGCCCCAATCTACGCAAAAAGCAAAGATCAATTTCAGATCGAGGGGATGGGCTACAAGTGGCGTCACAACTCGATGGACTGGGAGCAGGGCTGCGAGATGGTGTCGAAGCTCTTTCGCACAGTGAGCGGCTCTACCTGGCTGCCGATGTATGACTTCGATTTTTGGATTCTGCCCTACCTGCAAGGCAAGGGCATAAGCCTGGACCACATCAAGCAGTTTGTGAATGCTTGCGACGATCTGCTCTCAATGGAGGTTGGTATACCGCGGGGCGGCACTCCGATCACCGACAGAGCAGCCGCAGAAAAGAAGCTGAGACAGATATGCGCAGAAATCGAGCAAAAAACTTTTGCTGCCACCGTGGCCTGACAACAGGGGTAAGACTCCGCGGGGCAGCCGTGGCATCAGCACTTCTGAAAGGAGAATAAACATGGCTTCACAGTATTCCGAAGAAGAGGACAAAACAATTTATAAGGCCGTGGTGAATGAAGAGGAGCAGTATTCGATCTGGCCTGAGTACAGGGAAAACCCGCGTGGCTGGCGCGACGCCGGCAAAGTTGGTCTCAAAGTAGAGTGCCTTGCTTACATCAAAGAAGTATGGACCGACATGCGGCCACTCAGCCTGCGAAAGAAAATGGAAGAGCTGGCCCGGAATCCCCCTGTTGCCCGGGCAATACCACAGACGCCAAAAACTCCGAGTCTCGTGGATCGGCTTGCTAGCGGAGATCATCCGGCCGTGGTTTGCTTACGTCCCGAACCTTCGCTCAGGCAGTTCAAGGACACACTCGACAGCGGTTACCTGCGCGTAAAGTTTACCGACACTAATCCCGGTACAGAATTAGGAGTGCGGCTAAACAAGTATGACTGTAACTTCGACGGAGCAAACTTTGAAGAAGGAACCGGCAGCATTCATGTGGTTGGTGATCTGTCTTTGGATTTCACGCCCGTGCGATGCGTAGCGGATATCAATTTAGATACACTTGCCGGCCACGGACATATCGAAAAAGCAGAGCCTGAGGCCGCTGTTGCCTGAGCCTGACACCACCTCATTGTTTCGGTAATTCGCACGTTCCCTCGCAAAACATCAGAAAACTGCTCAATGCAGGCTGAACCATCCGATAGGAGTAGGACATGCTTACGTATTCGTCCGTAACCGTGAAGGAAGATCGGCAGGTCACAACTATAACGACTGGTGATCCGATCTCTGTATATAACTC
>JBKPJS010000504.1:0-2416 GCA_046730815.1 Acidobacteriota bacterium | reverse complement strand
CCTTGAGAGTGAGGTTCAAATTTATCGGTCAAAAACAAGTGACAGGAGACACGCAGGAGCAGTTCTTCTGCCTGCACCTGATGTCCGCCTCCTGCCGCGAACTAACGACGGCGCGAGGGTGCAGTCGCTGACGATGGAATTCTTATTTCCTGACCGGCTCGAAGTTCAGCATCAACCGGAATACCGTTCAGACGCGCAACGTCGTTAGCATCGAGATTACGAGACGCTGGGATCCTGGCAATCGTGTCGCCCTTGCGCGCGCGCACCTTGTCGAGTCCAGCGGGCGCAGCCGGTTCAGCGTCAGACTTCGCAGCGGTCGCCCTCACCCACTTGGTGAGTTTGACACCGCTGCTCGGAACCACGAGCTTCGTGGTCGACTTCAAATCAACACCACTGTTCATGGCCTGAAGTTGAGCGACGTTGACGCCGGTGCGATTCGCAACGCTTTGAAGATCTTCACCAGGAGCAACTGAAATCACGCGTGCGGTTTCGCGTCGATCGGGCGAGATCCGTTGAAGTAAAGAGGCAAACTGTTTCGCGCGGCCAGCCGGTATTCGCACGTTGTAGGTGTCGCCACGCGGAGTCACATCCCGTCTCAACTCCGGATTCAATGCGCGAATGTAATCGATGTTGCTGTCGGTGGCGTCGGCAACCAACTGCAAACTCGTAGCTGACGGAACCTGCACCACGTCATACGCCATCGGGGCGTCTGGTTTGATTCCTTTGAATCCGTATTTCTCGGGATTCTTGGCAATCAGAATCACGGCCAGGATATTTGGGACGTAGTTGCGCGTTTCCTGCGCGATGTACGGATAGATCATCCAGAAGTTGGCAGTGCCCGCACGCGAGATGGCGCGATCGATGTTGCCGGCGCCCGTGTTGTACGCGGCCATCGCCAGTTCCCAGTTGCCGTTGTAACGCTTGGCTAAGTCTTTGAGGTGACGAGCTGAAGCGCGAGTCGCCTGTTCAAAACTATTTCGCTCGTCAATGTAAGCATTCTGGCGCAGGTCATACATGCGGCCGGTGCTGGGAATGAACTGCCACAATCCCGACGCTGCCGCCCATGAAACCGCTTTCGGTTTCCAAGCGCTTTCAACCTGGCCCAACCAGGTCACGTCGAGTGGCACGCCTTGCTCCGCAAAAATCCTTCGCGCGAGTTTCATGAATTGCCCCGAGCGACGCAGTCCGTTTTCCATTGTGGCTCGACCACGCGGACCCTGGTAATAATTGATGTATTGCTGAATTAATGGATTGAGCGTGAACGTAAAGTTAACGTTCTTCTGAGCCTGTTCCAACGCGAGAAGGTCTTCGCCTCTGACTTCCTTCTCACTCTCGGTAAGAACCAACTTGCTCAACTCGTCGAGCGGCGAAGGTTCAAACTTCTGATCGCGAAAACCAATCTGTGGTGGCGGTGGAGTTTTTTGAGCGGCAGGCTCTTGTGTGTTCTGAGCAACCAGTTGAGTGTTTACCGCGCTTGGTGCAGTTGGCTGTTGCAGCGGCACCTCTTCACGATAGATTCGCTCAACCAGTTCGAGATAGTAAGTCTGCAAACGCTGACTGGCTCTCACGTCAAAGCCCGACTCCAGGATAGAGTCGACTGCCTTGTCAAACTCTTCGCGAGCTTGCTCGCGCTTGTTGTCTTCGAGATTGAGCTTGCCCCGGCGGAAGTGATCTTCCGCACGCGTCACGATCTGGTTAACCCGACCTTCAGACTGTTCAACTTCGGTTGGAATTGATCTGGCAGAGGAAGCTACCGGAATCTGCGCGAAACTGCTTGCCGCTGAAGCGACGAGCGCCGTTATTAAAACCACGGGGGCGATCAAACGAGGGAAGCTCGCTGACATCAAAATCGTCGTACTCCTTCAAATGCTAGATGCGACCTTCGAGCGACGCAAGGTCACAAGCGGCTGCATTCGTTAATTGTGCGGTATCTAATGGCTCCTCTATGATTTGGATACCAGGCTGGAGCCAAAGTCCCTTGGAGGTTACCACACCGTTTTTTAGAGTGTCAATGAAAGCTCTAGCTAGAAATAGACGCTCAAACAGTAATTTTTTCCACTTAATCCGACGTACCTGCTAATGATGCAGCCCACGCATAACGGGTTGTGCTGATCAGGCTTACTTAACGCTCAAACTGGACTCGTCGTTGCAAATTTTATCCGAGGGGTCGATTTACAGGATTTACACGATTGGATAGGATTGACATGTAAATCCTGTCTAATCCTGCCAATCCTGTAAATGCTGGTGCGGTCGGTTCTGACAAGTGCAAGCATCATTTCCATACACGTCCTGATCCGCCACGTTTCGCAACAAAATGGTTAACTTTTGGAAAGAGCAACTCTTAACTGCCCAATAGCCTTCGTACTACGGGTGGAACAGTGCTTGCCAAATCCTTCGCCGTCGGCATGCTCTCTTT
>JBKPJS010000503.1:0-1476 GCA_046730815.1 Acidobacteriota bacterium | reverse complement strand
TTGTTCAAGCTCTGGATGATGCTTTCGAAGACAATCTCAACCAGCCGCTCGGCGTCTTTTTTGGTAAGTTCCGCAGCGTTTGCTACATCATCAACGAGATCGGCCTTAGTCATTGCGAGTACCCCGTTAGAAAAATGACCGCAAGCGAAAAAAACGGTTGGCGGAGGAGCATTCCGTTCCGAATCTTTGGGTGATTAGGTTATCAGACGGCCGGTATTCCGGCAAGGGTGAAAAGCTTGCACCGCAAGAGCTTACGGCCCCACGGTGCAGCCATACGGATTACGATTCGTTTGAGTCGTTCGTGGTCTTGCTGCCGGCGCCAAAATCGGCCAGCTCAGCGAGCGAAGCCATACCACCTTTGGCCTCGGAGGTGTAAATCTTCGTCTCGACAATTGGTTCGTCGTTTGCGGCTGCACGCGCGGACAACCCAATCTTTCGGTTCTCGGCGTCAATCCGCAGGATTTTGAAATCCATCTCCTGCCCCAACTGAACAGCGTCTTCCGGCTTGTTCACGCGCTCGTCAGACAACTCGGAAACGTGACACAAGCCTTCCAGATTGTCCCCGAGTTCAACGAACGCTCCGAAGCTCGCAAACCGTGCAATCTTTCCTTTGACGACATCGCCAGGTTTGTGCGAAGCCACAAAATCGTTCCAAGCATTGGGCTCAAGGTCCTTAATCGAGAGCGACATCCGTCGATTTTCCGGATCGATTGCGGTAATCACTGCGTCGACCGCCTGGCCCTTTTTCAGAAGCTCGCCGGGGTGTTTGATGCGTCGCGACCAGGAAATATCGGAAACATGCACCAGTCCGTCGACGCCATCTTCGACTTCGACGAAGGCGCCGAAGTCCGTCAGGTTCCGCACTCGGCCGTGAACACGATCGCCGACTTGGTATCGCTCGGCAAGCGTGCGCCACGGATTATCCTGAACTTGTTTCATGCCGAGACTAATGCGACGCGCTTTCGGATCAACGCTGAGGACCTCCACTTCAACGGCATCGCCAGGTCCGACAAGCTTACTCGGATGCTTGACGCGTTTAGACCAACTCATTTCTGAAACGTGTACCAAACCTTCAACGCCTGGTTCGAGTTCGACGAACGCGCCGTAATCAGTGACGCTGGCGACGCGGCCGTTCACCCGAGTGTTCGGCGGAAAGCGCTCTTCGATTGTTTCCCATGGGTCTGGTAACAATTGTTTGTAGCCGAGGGACACTCGTTCGCGGTCACGGTCGAACCGTAGCACTTTCACCTGAACGCTATCGCCAACTTTGAACATCTCCGCCGGGTTCTGGAGACGCCCCCATGACATGTCCGTCACGTGCAGCAGTCCATCGATGCCACCAAGATCCACGAACGCGCCGTAGTCGGTCAGATTCTTGATCTGACCTTCGACAATGATGTCCTCCTCGATTTGTCCCAGCGTCTGATCTTTCTTATCGGCGTTGCGGTCTTCGAGCACAGCTTTGCGCGACAGCAC
>JBKPJS010000502.1:0-5600 GCA_046730815.1 Acidobacteriota bacterium | reverse complement strand
GCTCGTACACCTCGCGCAACATTTCGCGCACCGGCCGGTGTAGCGGATGCGACGGAGGCAGTAGGACGTCCTTACGCCGGCGCGATGGCGGCAGGTGCGGGTCCTGGTGGATCCACTGGTTGTTGGAATAGTAGTTGACGCCGAGCATGTCCAGGTACTCCGGGCGCCCGCCGAGTTCCGGACAGCGTTTGCCTGCGATCATGTCCCATGCCTCGAACTGCGCCTGCCGGTAAGCTTCGGCGGCGGGGGCCTCCTCGGGGTAGTCCGGGTCGACGGCGATGTGGATTATAGGCTCGGCGTGGCAAATGCGCGCGCCGGGGTCCACCTCGCGCACGGCCTCGATCGCGGCGATCGCGGCGCGCACGAGTTGCGCCTTAAGCTCGGGGCCGCGCCGCTTGCTGAATGGGTTCAAGAACCCAGCGTCGCCGCCACCCCATGATACGAACGAGATCTCGTTCACGGGCACGACGTAGATTGGCTCACCCGTCTCTTCGAGAATGACTTCGGCAGTAGCGCGGGCGAAGCGAGCGAAGCGATCGACGAAGGCCGCGCTCCAGACGTTTAACCCGTCTGGCCAGCCGTAGTGGAGTAAATCCCAGATGACCTGTGTTTCCGTCCGGCGCGCCGCCCGCAGCATCGGAAGTAGGCTCGAAAAATCGTAGCGGAAGGGCGACTTCTCGATCAGGTGCCAGCGCACGCCGTCGCGCGTCGTACGGATGCCGGCCGCCCGAAGGCGCGCGTAATCTTCGAGGGCAAACTCGTCGTGCCGCGTCGCTGCGATGAGATCGAGGCGCAGCCCGGCAAAGCGGCCCAGCGCTTTACGCCGGGGCAGGCGGTGCGTCGAACACTCGAAGCCGGCCATCCAAAAGCTCTGGAAGATCGAACCGTCTACCGGAGCGCGCAAATTATCCGTCTCAATTGACGTGTCAACCATAGCCCTCATGATAAGTGTAGATCCATCCACAGATTACACAGATTTGTTTTTTAGATCTGTGTAATCTGTGGATGGTTTGCGCGTTTATTCATAACGCAGAGCGACCATGGGATCGACGCGGGTGGCCCTGTGCGCAGGAATATACGACGCGAGTGTGGCGATCAAAATGAGCAGCAAAGCTACACCGCCGACCGTGATCGGATCAGTAGGGCTCACTTCAAAGAGCAGCGAACGCATTGTTCGCGTGAGCAGAAGTGCTCCTACGAGCCCAACGGCCGTGCCAATCAGCGTCGTGATTAGTCCCTGCGCTAAAACCATTTTGAGAATGCGACCTGGAGTTGCTCCCAATGCAATGCGTACTCCGATTTCCTGCGTTCGTTGAGCCACCGAATAGGCCAGCACACCAAACACTCCGGCCATCGCCAGCAACAACGCTGCCAGCGCAAACACGCCGACTAACAGCAAATTGAACCGGCGTCTGTTCAACGAGTCGGAAAATATTTGACTAAAGGTATTCAACCGTGGCGGGATGCTGGGATCGAGTTGACTCAAAACTCCTCGAATTGCACCGGACATCGCAGCCGGATCAGAATTCGTCCGCACTACGAGATCGAATTGAGAAGCGCTTCGTGGCCTTTGCCGGTAATTCACGTAGACGGTTGGTCGCGGCTTCCCTTCGAGAGTGTGCTTTCGAACTTCTCCGACGACGCCTACGATCGTGAGCAGACGCAGGTCGCCGTCCATGTTGCCAAATTCGATCGTGCGCCCGATTGGATCCTGGTTCGGCCAGGTTTGCCGCGCCACCGATTCGCTGATGACTGCGACATGTGGCGCATCGGGTCCATCACCCTTGTTGAACAAGCGGCCGCTCCGTAGTGGAATCCTGAGCGCCTCGAAGTAACCTTCGCTGGCCAATACAAAATCCGCGTTTCCGGTCTGCGTCTTATTTCGGAAAAGGTCCTCGAACATGTTCGTGAGATCACTTATCAAGGCTGGGTCAGGCTTTTCATCAGAAGACATGTGCGCGCTACGATCGATGAGGTCTCGCTGTGCTGCCGAAAGCTGTTGTGGATTCAGTATCGCAAAAGTCCCATCGGGAGAGTCGTCGGACTTAAGCGGAAGCACATTTGTGCCTCCTACTCCCTGAACGCCCGGCAGAGTCTCTAGACGCGAGATTAGCTGATCGAGGAACTGCACACGCTGGCTTTCAGTTCGCGCCTTGAGGTCGGGCGACTTGAGACCCAATGTTAGGATGTGCTCGGTTTCAAAGCCAGGGTTGACTGAGAGCACGCGCAACATACTGCGGCCCAAAAGACCGGCGCCCGTTAGCAACGTCAGCGTGATTGCTACTTGCGCCGCTACGATCACGCGGCCGATGCGCCGGCTGCGAACGGCAGTTCCCTGCCGTCGTCCGCCTTCGGCTAAAGCGCTTTGTACATCTCCAAAGGTCGCTCGCAACGACGTAAGCATACTCAGCACGCCGGCTACTAAAAAAGAAATAACCAGAGCGAACAACAGCACATACACATTCACCGAGATTTCATCGAGGCGAGGAATATCGGACGGAGCTAAGGCCAGCAACGCACGAACTCCGAAGTATGCGGCCACTATTCCAAGACCACCACCCAAAAAGCAAAGAAGCAACGCCTCCGCGAGAAACTGCCGCACCAAACGCCAGCGCGAAGCGCCCAGTGCGACTCGGACTGCCAGTTCATTTGCACGCGCGGATGCGTGGGCCAACGAGAGGTTTACAACATTGGCACAGGCCACCAGCAACAGTAGACCAGCAACACCCAAAAGGATCAGCAACGCTGGTCTAACGTCCGACGTTAAAGCGTCTTTCAGTGGAAGGACAGCAGCGTCCACCATGTTCTTTTCCACCAATCCGTATTGCTGTGAGAGTCTCCGCGCAATAGCGGAAAGGTCGGCCCGCGTTTGATCGAGAGTAGTGCCGTCTTTTAAACGCGCGACGACCGGCCAGTTGTGCGCAGTACGACTCGGCAAACGATTTTCGAGCTCACGCGGCATCCACACTTGACTGTCCTCGGGAAAGTGGAATCCGGGCGGGAGCACGCCGATGATCTGTGTGGGGATTCTTGAAACGGTGAACTTCAGCGTCTGAAGATCGCGAGCTTCGTGTAGGTGGCGTTGCCAGTACGAGTGGCTCACTACAGCAGTGGGAGCAGCCCTGAACTGTTGCTCTTCCGGAGCGAAGAATCGGCCCAGTACCGGTTGGACGCCCATGACTGAAAAGAAGTCCGCGGAAACGTAAGCCACGCGGACGCTATCCGGTTGCTCCGCAATCGTAACTGGAGCTTCAGCCGAACGTATCTGGGCCATGCCTTGCAGTGACCGGGCCTGGGCTCGCATGTCTTGGAAATTAGGATCTGCGAACTGCATCGGACGATTGTTGGAATTCACTTCCCACACACGCACGATCTGCTCGGGTTTGTAGTAAGGAAGTGGGCGCAAGAGCACACCGTAGACCACACTGAAGATGGCAGTGCTGGCGCCAATGCCCAGTGCGAGGGTGAGTACAGATACAAAGGCGTAGAGTGGGCTTTTCCATAGAATCCTGAGTCCGTAGCGAAAGTCTTGCATCATTGGCTGGTATCCTTATGAAATTTGTTTGTATTCGTTACCATTCCCTGGCAGCGGCGCGGGCTCTATCTTGAGCACTCTACACCAGTCTGTACTCCTCTGAACCATGCATAATCAGGATCAGCGTAGTCTCAGTTCCTGTCGAGAATGAGCTTAATGCGAAGGGCACAGTTTAGCGAAATCATTTGTGCTCTTTGTGCTTCTTTGTGGCTGAAAACTTTTGCAGCAAACTAGCGCCCAAGCTAGCATACAACTAAAGGCAAGAGGCCACGCCGTAACGCGTGGCCGCATCAGGCAGGTCCGTCAATGATCAATTCCCCGGCCGGTTTTCTGTTGTAACTCTTCTATGCGCTTAGACGCCTCGGCTTTTGTAAGATTAGGATCGACTTCTTCACCCGCTTCCTCAGCGAGAGTCTGAAGATACGAACGCTGTGCTCCGGTCATCTCTTCATCACCGGTCGTCCAATCATCCGGATCCTTAATGGTGTTCGAAGTTTCCCTGTTTGTCATACCCGCTTGACTCATCACTAACACCTCCTGAGTCAACCATGCCAAGTGTCTTTCACGGAGATGTTTCAGAAGTGCAACAGTATTTCAACTGTAGGCAGTCCCTGCAAAATATTCTCGCGCAAAGGCGCAAAGGCGCAAAGGGCTACCGCGTTTCTAAACGGCCTTCTTTGCGCCTTTGCGCGAGAAATATTTTCCCGACTTTTACCGTTTAGCGATGCCTCTATCTGCCGGGTTCGATTTAACAGGTGTCAGCAGAAACGCGCGTCGCTCTCCGTTAATAAACCCATAACCGACAATTTGCCCAGACTCGTTGATCCCTTTTGCCTCGGTTAACAACCAACCAGTGTCGGCGGGGATCAGCTTATTCAAGTCTTGAATCAAGCCAACGCTGTAAATAACTGCGTGCAGTGGACTGTCTTTACTGTCGGAAGCTCCCACTACCCTGCCCCGTTCGTCGATGTCATATGCAAAGCTTTGTGTGCCACCAACCAGCGTTCCAAGATTTGTCATCTTGCCGTGCGAATAGAGGAACGCGCGCTGGTCTCCACCAGACAACTCCGCATAACCAACCACCTGGCCCATGGTGTTGATTGCCACTCCGATTGACACATTCCCGCCGAAGGTTCCGATTTCAACTACCTTGCCACCGTGATAAAGCACGGCGCGTTTGTAACCATCGTGATACTCGGTATAGAGATGTCCTACCACCTGACCGGCGTCGTTAACGGCCGTTGCATCACTCTGTTTACCGCCGAATGTCCCCAGATCAATCGTTCGATTCGTAGTGTAGAGATAGGCACGTTTGTGCTGCTGGCCATGCTCATCCGTTATCAGCCTAAAGCCGACCACTTGACCTTGGTCATTGGCGCCGCGTGCTGAGCTGAACAAATGCGAATCGCCAAGATTGAATAGCGGACTGTTTGGCGCGCCCATAAATGGACGAAGTGTTCCATCCGGCGTTTTGGAGTCGCCGAGCAAGATGCCTGAGTTTGTGATGACGTAAGCGTAGCTTTCCTTACCGCCGAGCGTGCTCAGGTCGAAAAGCGCGTCGCGAAAGAAGCGAAAGGCGTGAACTTCTCCATCCGCGGTTCTTGAATAACCGACCACCTCTCCGAAATCATTGATGCTGAGAGCCACACTATCTTTTCCGCCAAGAGTGCCTATGTCCGTAATGGTATAGGTCTGAGCGACAGTTGATGACGTGTAAGCTAGAGCAAGACAAAGAATGCCGGCAGCTATCAAGCTAAAGCGTAGCCTGCTTTGGTAAGACATGCAGTCCTCCTTATGGCGGTAGGCGAGAGACGGACCAACGTGAGCGAGGAAAATTTTTAGAACCCTGGATCGAATGCTCAATTAGCGTTCGGAGGCGAAGGTTACCACGAATAGCTTTTTCAGTAAATCAGAATTCGTGTTTGGAATATTCGTTGACTTCCCTCAACAACGAGAGTAGATTGCCTTCACCTCGCAGGTGTCCTAAAACTTAGAGCAAGCATAAACCAACTTAAGCATACGTCCGACTATTTATCATTCTTGATGACCTCGCGTTAAGTTTAAC
>JBKPJS010000501.1:0-2670 GCA_046730815.1 Acidobacteriota bacterium | reverse complement strand
TTCAGAATTGGAGAGGACAACTCGGTGTGATCTTCACGCACGAGCTCCTGCATTTGTGGGTGCCAAACTCTTTGAAGTTCGACGGTGATTATGATTGGTTCTTCGAGGGCTTCACTCTGTACACTGCGTTACGCACCGCCTTGGAATTGACGATCATAAACTTCAAAGAGTTTCTGGACACGCTCGCGCGCGTCTACGATTCCTATCTTTCTTATGCTGACGACTTTTCGCTGATTGAAGCTTCAGCGAGGCGTTGGACCACTCCCGGTTCTCTGGTTTATGACAAAGGAATGCTCGTCGCGTTTTTGTACGACTTGCTGATCAGAAAAGAATCTGGTGGTAAAACAACTCTCGCGGACCGCTATCGGGATCTCTTTAGCCGCCCGGTCACTGACAAGGCAGACGGAAATGAAGCTATAATTGCCTTGCTGGGATCAACTCCGGCTTTTAGCGACTTCACGAAGTCATACATTGAAAACAGTACGAGAGTGGAACTGGAGCGAATTCTTCCAGCGTATGGGTTGTCACTGGATTCAACCGGTAAAAGCTCTCAGCTACGAGTAAGTCCCGACCTCAAAGAAGATCAGAAGCTTGTGCTTCGTTCGTTGGGATATCACAATGATTAGGCTCAAAAGAGAATGAGACTTAGCAAGACCATAGTTGTTTTCGCCGCGCTTTTGCTGTCGCTTGGTTGTCAAACGTTGGCGAAGCGAAACAGCACGGGCGTGATTGTTGCTCGACGAGCTCAGATTCGCAGCTCGACGGCCGTAGTTGCGGCTGACCTGCTACAAGTCAACCGCGGCGATGTTATCGACATACTCGATTCGACTGATGTCATAGACCCTACTGACAACGCGCGAAAAGAGCGATGGCTGCGAGTTAAGGCGCGTGACGAAGACGGCACTGAAGGTTGGATCGAGTCACGCAATGTCATGCCTGAAGACGTTCTCGACGAGTCGAAGAAGTTGGCTGAGCAGGATAAGGACGTTCCCGCGCAGGCGACGGGACAACTTCGAGCGAGCTCGAATCTTCGGCTCACTCCCGATCGCAGTGGGAACGAAAACATCATGATGCGTCTCGACAGTGGATCGAGTTTCGACATCATTGGTTGGAAGCGTGTGCCGAAACCAAAGGCGTCTGAAAGTATTGAGAGCGACGTTGCTCCGAAAGCCGGCAGTGCACAGCAAGGCAATGCACGACCCGGACAACAGGGTGACGAAGCGAAGGAACCCGAAGAAGACAATGAGCTTTGGTACAGGGTGAGACTCTCAGCCTCCGCGTCGCCGGCTCCGGCTGGTTGGATTTACGGTAAGCAAGTCGAACTCGCGGTGCCGAGCGATATTATCTTTTATCGTACTGGTCGTGAGTTCGTTGCATGGCAGCGTCTCGATGGAGAGAGCAAAGACAAGAACGATAAGGATGCGGGTAGAGAAGGTAAACCCGGAAGCTGGTTGATCCTCGAGAAGAGCAGCTCGAATCAAGCGCATACGCTGGATGAGCCGGATTTCGATCGCGTTTACGTGCTTGGTTACGACAAGCGCAACCAGGAACATTACACAGCCTATCGTAGTCCCGATCTAAAGGGGTATCTGCCGGCGAAGATCGAAGGGCAGGGTGATACCAAGAGCTTTGTATTGCGTCTTCAGGAGGAAGAGGGCGGGCCGTTGAAAGAAGTTCGCTATAATCTTTACAAAGACGCGCGCGGTGTGTTGAAGGTTAATGCCCCGAACGTTACGACGAGGCGACGCCGGTAGAACACGATTACAGGATTAGACATCATTTACATGTCAATCTTGATAATCATGCAAATCCGGTAAACGAAAATGGAATCGATCGATACTCTATTAAAAGAATGCGAGCGATTGCACGGGCACATGTGTGCCGGGCAACTTCTCGGTACGCGCATGGCGCTGCTCGGCTGCCATTCGATTGGCATCGAGGATCCACGCGGTGCGGATCGTAAGAAGCTGATCGTCTGGGTCGAGATCGATCGGTGCATGACCGATGCGATTAGTGCAGTGACTGGCGTGCGGCTGGGAAAACGAAGCTTGAAGTATGTTGACTACGGGAAGGTAGCGGCGACTTTTCTGAACACCGAAAATAAACGCGCCGTCAGGATTGTAGCTCTGGAGAGTTCGCGCGCTCTGGCTGACGAGCGCTATTCCGATATCGCCGACAAACGCCAGCGCCAGTTTCGCGCGTACTCGGAAGCTACCGACGACGAGTTGTTCAAAACAGAATTGGTGAGTGTTGAATTAAGAGATCTCGACGCTCCAGGCAGTCCCCGGTCGCGAGTAATCTGCGCAGTTTGCAGAGAAGGTGTGAACGATGGAAGGGAAGTAATTGCGGCTGATGCGGACCCTCTTTGCAGAGGCTGCCACCAAGGAACTTACTATTCTAAACTAGACAACCCGACGGTTTAAGAAACATCTAATTCTCGCTTTTGAAGAAACAGGGGCCTCACTCAAGCAAGATAAAAATTGTGGAGTGAGGGAGACAACCGGAGGGGTTGATATGCATCTAATCCCTCGCCTTTGAAAAACGTGGGCCTCACGCAAGAATAAAAAATTACCGTGCGGCGCCACGAGGTATTGACAAGTTGGTTTTTGTCCCTATAATGCCCATTCCTCTTTTGGAAGAGGCATCAAGGGGTTTGAGAACAGGGAATTT
>JBKPJS010000500.1:0-7495 GCA_046730815.1 Acidobacteriota bacterium | reverse complement strand
GCTCTTGTCTTCGAGCCTAGTCAGACGACATCGCTGCTCAAGTCTGCCGACGCGGATTCTAAAGATGCCTTGTCCGCGTTGAGCTTTAATGAGCTGCTGTTTCTCGGTAGGAGGGATCGGTTTTCGTTCAATTCGTCTTTGCTCTGCCTCTTCTTCAATTGTGACCGATAGCTGTTCGAGCGAATCCGTGGTTGCGTTTTTGGTGAGTGAGCAAATTCTCAGTAATTCGTTACCCAAGACTTCACTGATCGCGGCCAAATACACTCCTTGATTGCCGTGTCCATTTTTCTGAATAGGTGAATAGTTTTCAGGAAGGAGGGTTGTTATACGTGATAGGTAAGCTCGTGGACTAAACGGATGATCCAAAGGTACCCATTCGATCGGCACTAACCAGCCTTCGTTATCCCATTGCTCGCCAACGTTGCCAAATTCAGTAGGACGAGCTGCCTCGCGCCAGGGACCGGTCACTCGGCCGACGGCCATAATGTTTCCGTGAGCGTAGGAGAATACCGTGTCGTTGATTGCGGTTCGGGTCAGATTTAAGTAGGTCTCGTTCCTCGCACCATTCCTATTGGCTTTAGGAGACCACACATAACCGCCATCGATCTCCTCTCTATGGGTTTGTTTGTGATTGACCCACCAGAAGCTCAAGGAGTTCTCCAACCAGTCGAGGACAAGAGGATAGATGTGTTACAGCGCGCATATCGTACCTGGGACTCAAAGCTCGCGTCCAGAGAAATTGAGCGTTGGCTCTATTGTCAAAATGGCTCCGTATCGATGAGTAGCCTCGCCTCACGTTGAACTATTACACCGCTGCCCTATTTCCCCAACACCAGCAGCAGCGCGTTGGGGAAGCGCTTGGCCCAGTCGGCCTCGAAGTGTTGGGCGGTGGGGTTGTGGAGGAAGATGAAGTCCTTGCCTTCCTCATATCCCTTCGCCCTGAGCGCGCGGATCATCTCGTCAATCCCAGGCTGGAGTTGGGACTCCAGACCGACGCCGCCGTTGTCGATGTAAAAGAAGACGTCCTTCTTCTTGCCGTTAGATCTTTGCATCACCTTCACGTAATTCCAACCCCCAGACGCGACGGGGTTGCGGAAGGCGGGTGACATGCAAATAGCCTTCGAGAAGACATCCGGGTGTTCCCAGACCAGCATGAACGACATCGTTCCGCCCGCGGATGAACCGCCGACAATCGTGTTATTCCGATCCGGTTTGGTGCGGTAGGTCGAGTCGATGAATGGTTTGACTATCTTCACAATGAAGTCCATGTAGGCGGTGCCTTTATCACCAGGCGTGTACTCCTTCATCCGGTCGCTCGTGTTGTAAATGCCCACGACGATTACCGGGTCAATAGACTTCTTCTTGATCAGGTCGTCGGCTGTTTCGTCAATCGACCAATCCGTGCCAAACGAACTCGTAACGGGATCGAAAATGTTTTGCCCGTCGTGCATATAGATAACGGGATAACGCCGGGTCTTGTCAGCTTCGTAATCCGGCGGGAGCCATACGACGAGATCGCGATCCTGAATGCCCGCACCTTTTAATGCGCGGTGGTATCGCACCGTGCCCGTGATCTGCCCGTGGTTGACTCGCTGACGCCCCGCTTTGGTCCAGAAGAGCACGATGTCTTTAATAGTCTTATCCGCAGATACACTCGTGACGAAATTCGAAAGCGGAGACCCGTTTGCATCTGCGCCTTCACGTTCCCATGAGCCGAGCGTGTATTTGTATTCGATCGAGAGTGGGCGGTTGACGACAATCTCTTTAGTCCACGTGTGATCGCCCTTCGAATCCATTTTCACTTTGCCGGGGTTCCACATTCCGAGTTGCTCAAGGCTTCCTGTGATGTAGACCGAAGTACCCTCCGGTAAGTCCGGTGACGTGAGAATGAAAGTGACATGAATTACATTCTGAGCCTGGAGATTCAAGCAGAGCGCTGTTACCAGGAATAGATTTAACAGGAATGAGAAGGCTAGTCTTTTCATTATCGAATGTATGGACAGCGGCGGGTGGCCACGGAGGGCCACCCCTGGAATCTATCCGCTGAACGCCTGATTAAGGTTTTTTAGCCGCTCTCCCCTTTAACTCCACCAAAATAACTTCGAATGGCTGATCGCTGGTGTTTTCAGGCAAGTGAACTATGCTCGGCGTCCAGCGCACTTCGCCGGCTTTGGAGCTGATTTCCTGCGGCTCGCCTTTGGGAAAGCTAAACTTCCCATTCGCGTCTGTGAGAAAAATCGCCACCGCATTTGGATGTCGATGCATTACCGATTTTTCGTGTGGACCTACTTTAACCCGCAGTACGCGTACCTGGGCGTTCTCAAACTCCACCGTGTAATGCTTTGAGTCAACTTTCACTGGATCCTGGGCCATGACGGCTGACGCCAGGATCATAACAAATAGAACTGAAACGAATAGTCTGGGCATTTTCGTCGTGCTCCTTTTCAAGTTGAGTGGGAATAGCGGCGGCGTTCTATCGCAACAGCGGTGAACTAGTCAAGGACCTGCTCAGACGTTAACCACAGAGCACAGAGGTTGCACAGAGAAGAATCCTCAAACCGACCTAACTTTTCGCTCGTAACATGTCTCTATACCAAAGACGACGTTTGGATCGAAACGCGGAGTGGCGATGACACGGTCTGAGGCGCCTGACGAACTGCTCGTAATCGCGGCGATTCTCGGCAACCTGGAGGCGTTTGAGCAGCTCGTGGTGCGTTACAGGCCTGCGGTCGTCAGGCTCGCGCGGACGATCGTCGGTGGCGATTACGCGGAAGATGTGGCGCAGGACTCACTACTGCTCGCTTTCAAGGCGCTGCCAAGTATCGAGGAGCCGCGGAAGTTTCCCGCGTGGCTGTCGGCGATAACGCGGCATCGAGCATCACGTGTTAACAAAAGCGAGACGGCGCACATGAGTAAACGAGTGGCGTTGGATGAGGCGCTGCTCGAAAAGATTGAAGCGCTGGCAGCGCCGCTGAGTGAAAACGAGCGAGACGAGTCAATGATAAAAGCTCTCGACAGTCTTCCTGCTGATTACGCAATGCCTTTGCGGTTGCGCTTTCTCGACGAGATGCCGCTGAACCGGATTGCGGCGTTTATGGGAGTGCCGCTGTCAACTGTGAAGTGGCGAATTCACCACGGCAAAAAGCTCCTGCGGGCGAAGGTTGAGTTAACAAAATAACGAGGAGAACCAAATGGAACAAGAAACAGTGAAACTGCTTAACGTCTTGCGACGAATAGAACGCGCGGCCGGTTATGCTGCCTGGACCAAAGCAGGAACCGATGCGACGCAGTTCTGCGTAGCTCAATACAACCGTGTACTCGCTCGACTCACGGAACTCGAGCCCACCGCCAAGCCGTTGTTTACACCGTTGAGTGATTCTGCTTCAACCGACGTCATTCGTATCGCAGCTCGCGAGTTGCTGGCTTACTTCGAAGCGGACGAGCCTGAACACGTTAAAGGTTTTTACTTCGGTTGTAGGCCACACAGAGCGCGAGTGCGATGCGTGCCAATCTCCGTGAGCTGCGAATGAATTAGGAGCATCTATGGAAAGAGAAAAAGAGTTGGTTAAGTTGATCAATGTGCTGCGGCGTACGTCGCGCATGGCGCAGCAATCAGAGTGGACTGGCGGCAAAGAAGACGCTGCTGCGTTTTGCACTGACCAGTACAATCGCGTGCTGACGCTTCTCAAGGAGATGGACGCGGGAGTTGCTTCAGTCTTCGAACCACTGCCCGCGGGAAGTTCGTTAACAGTAGTCGCGATGGCATCGCGTCAACTCGCTGCGTATTATGAAGACGAACTTGGACCAACAAAAAGCTTTGGCCATGGGCATGGCTTTGCCTTCGATCCGAATAAGTTCAAGGAGTTCTGGGAGAAGTCGGCGCGTGAGTTTGAAGACATTGGCGAGTTCATTCGCGAGAGCATTGACGAATGGCTGCGACAGAAAAAGGAAGCCGGTCGCACGGAGAAAAGTTCGACAGAAAGCAGCAAGTAGATCTAATCCGCGTTATCTGCGGCTTAACATCAGAAATTACACGGACTGACTAACGCGGGCACTTTCGGTGGCACCGTGTCGCGGAATTTTACTTGTTTCTTTCGCATGCTTGCGATCGCTGCTTCAACTTGTTCAGGCGTCAGCGCCGTGTTTGCCCGAAAGAAAACCCAATCGATGTCCTCCTGATACTGGCGCGCTCCCTTTGCTTGCGCCATTCCGTCGCGGATAAACCACAGATTGAAGTTGATCGACATCGTATCCTCGGGATAATAGTTGCCACCATGCTCGACAAATAATTTGCCATCAACGAAGTACCGGACTTTTTTGTGGACAACCTGGGTCACCAGAGTGTGCCAGCCGGCCTGGCTGCCGCTGGTTGTTTGAAAGACATTGTCTTTCTTCCAGTTGGGTTCCGGGCTAAACGTTTCCCACGTAGTTGCATAGAGCGTTGGTCCATCGATGCCCCAGCCGCCATTCGGCAGATATTCATAATCCAACTCGCTGTAGTCGAGATCCATCGGCGCTTTCAACGGGCTGATCGTGTAAAAGCTTTGCACGATCTGATCGCCGCCTGGGCCGGAAACCGGTTTGTCAGTGAAACGAACGCGAGCGGCGTAAGTGCCTTCGAGGTATTTGCGCTGATGACAGATCTGCGTCTGCGTTGTATTCGCGCCAGGTCCATCTGTGGCAGAGGTCATACGCAGAATGCCATCGGGTAGCAGCGACACGCCGTCTTCCGACCAGATTGCACCGGGTACGCCGGGCCAACCGGGTTCAGTGCGAATGATCCAGCCATTCTTCTTTAGCTGGTTCTTGTTTGTGTAGCTAAAGTCGTCGAATAAGACTTGTGCTTTAGTGGTGCCCGCAGTCGCTATGACAAGGAGCAAGATGGTAATTGAACTCTTCATGTCGATCCTTTATCCAAAAATTTCAATGGGCATCGTAGTTGACGCGGACGTGGCTGGGAAACACTGACATGCCGCCTCGCGTTACTTTTGGGGAACTGCCGATTGTGCTGTTCGAGCATCATCCAAAAAAAATCTGAGTAATCGGTGCAATCTGTGGATCACTTACTGTTTCAACTGCGCCGGCCAGTTGAGCACGATTGTCAGCGGCGCAGAGTTATTCGCCGCTGCCGATAAATTCACCAGGAATTTCTGCCCGTCTCCTGAAGGTGCAAAGGTCCAGCCGTCAATGGTGAATTTCATGTTCACTTGAAACAACTGTCGCGGCACACTGCTCTCAAACTTTGGTCCAGCTTTGATGTCTACCGACATCAACTTCCCATCCGTAGTCGTATAGAAGAGTTCCTTTCCGTCTCGACGCCATTTCGGATAAAAGCCCCCGTTGAGAGACACTTGCCACTTTTCACCCGTGAGTGGATAGGGCTGAACATAAATCTCGAAGCGTCCTGATTCCTCGGAGGTGTAGGCTATGAAGTGTGCGTCCGGTGAAAACTGCGGCTGGATCTGATCAAAAGCATCTGATTGCAAGAGCGGCCGCGCTTGCGCTCCATTCGCCATTGGCAGGACCCAAATAGCTGCTTTCGTTTTCGGAGCCCAATTCTCAAACGCGATGTACTGTCCGTCAGATGACCAACTGGTGGGAAACTTCTCACTTGCGGCTTCGAATATCAACTGATCATCGCCGGAGCCATTTGACGACTTCATATAAAGATTTACTCGCGGATTCCCGTTACGATTCGAGCTGAATACGACCTTCGCGCCGTCGGGGGACCACGCAGGCGAACCATCACCCGCAGGATCGAATGTCAACCGTGATGGAGTACCGCGAGAAAGGTCTATCTGCCAGATGTCAGCCACGCGCCCGTCAGCATCGAACATGGAAACTACCGCACGCTTTTCATCAGGCGAAAGCCCAACACTTGCATAGTTACCGGGTTCCCCAACTGTTTCCAACTTCTTTCCCTCACGATTCAACCAGGTGAGTTGCGAAATCGGATTGCCGGATTGATAAGCGAGGACACCGTTCTCCGAAACTGAAAAATCAAATTCGTGATTAGGACCCAGATCGACAACGTGCTCGGCAATCGTCGTTGGATCTCCCGTTGTTTTCAACGTGCTCGCGTCAAATGGTTGCGCGACTAACGCACCCTGATTGACATAGATCAAATATCCCGGTGAGGCATATACAATTCGCGAGATAGCGCCAAACAGAATTTGCGTTTCCACCGAATCGAGGGAGCCGGCACGAATGTGATGATCTTCGGCGCTTGCAGCATCGGCAAGAAATATGAAGTGTCGACCATCAGGCAGAAAGTAAGGCCAGCGGTGTGCTTCCTCTCGTTCAGTTACCTTCGTTGCCAATGCAGGCTGCCCTCCCTGCGCGGGCACGCGATAAAGCCCTTCCGCTCCAGCAAACAAAATTGTTCCGTTCTGACTCCAGGCGCCACCTCTATTCTCACCTGCATCACAAAGCACCTGGGCCCTGCCACCATCTGCGGCTATCTTCAATAGCTTTTGATTGGCAAAGAAACCGATGTTGTGGCTGTCAGGCGACCAGAATGGGGCGGTCGCTCCCTCCGTTCCCTCGATCACTTTGGCGGAAAGTGTATCCAATGAGCGAACCCAAAGAAGTTGCTTTCCTTCCTTGTTGTTCGCTAGAAAAACGACACGTTGCCCGTTCGGCGACACGGTGATGTGCGATGGATTTGTCGTGTTCTCCGGCAGTGCTAACGCCAGACGGATCACCCGATCTGTTGACTGAGGACGCCTGAAGTATGCGAAAGCCAGCGCTGCCGCTGTAATCAGCAACAACAGGCATACAGCAAGCCAGATCACTCGCTCCCTCGAGAACGGTTGTCGACGAAGACCAACATCTGGAATCGCGATTGTTTGACTGGAATGACTCGATACTCCGGAAAGTGCCTCTAAAGCAAAAGCAACGTCACTGGCGGACTGAAAACGACGCTCGGGTGTCTTTTCCAAACAATGCCACACAACTTTCTCCAACGCCGGAGGAGCATTCCCGAAACTGCTGGTCAGTTCAGCCGGTTCTTCTTTGAGAATCGCATTGAGCGTCTCAATCGCTGAATCACCATGAAAAGCTCGGCGCCCTGACACCATTTCATAGAGCACAGCGCCAAACGAAAAAATGTCTGACCGGTGATCAGTTGTTCGCCCACGCACTTGTTCAGGTGACATGTAACCGGTGGTGCCCATCACCGTGCCCGGATCAGTGTGGACCTTTCTAGTGGCAATGTCGGTTTGCGCGACTTCGTCCATTGCGGGTTGGACCAGCTTCGCCAAACCGAAGTCCAGGATTTTTATGCGATCGTCATTAGTGAGAAAGATGTTATCAGGCTTGATGTCTCGATGAATGATGCCCTTCTCGTGCGCGGCGGCAAGCCCGCGAGCCATCTGGATCGCGTATTCGATTGCCTTTCGCGAGGGCACCGGACCTTCATTAATCCGGGCACGCAGCGTCTCGCCCTCAAGTAGTTCGGAGATGACGTAAGGCGCGCCTTGATGAGTGCCCACAT
>JBKPJS010000499.1:0-2231 GCA_046730815.1 Acidobacteriota bacterium | reverse complement strand
ATGGGTATGAGGACGACCGCATTCATTCTAAGTCTTGCACTGCTTCCAAATTTCGTCGCGGCGCGGCGAGTCGACGACAAGATTAGAGTTGAAGATCTGGTTCTGAAGCACCTTGAGGCAATCGGAACCGATCAGGCGCGGCAATCAAATCGCAGCCGCATTGTCGCGGGCACTTCGTTAATGAATCTGCGCACCGGAGGACGCGGGAATGTCACCGGGCCTGCGTTGATAGCTTCACAGGGTGAGAAAGTACTCCTCAAAGCCGAATTCACTACCGCGGGCTATCCTCTCGAGAGGATTGGGTTTGACGGGCAGAAACTTCATGCAAGGCAATATGCTCCCGGGTCGCGCTCTCCACTGTCGGAGTTTTTCCTGACTCACGAGGCGATCTTTTCCGAAGGGCTCTTCGGTGGAACACTCTCATCCGCATGGCCGCTGTTGAATCTATCTGCACGCCAGCCAAAGTTACAGTACAGTGGAACAGAAAAAATCAAAGGACGGCAGGCACATAAAGTGAGGTACATGCCGCATCAGGGTGCGGAGTTAAAGATCACGCTATTCTTCGACGCTGAGACGTTTCAACACGTGCGCACCGAATACGAACATGTTATTCCCGCTGCGATGGGTGCGACTCCTGGGGCGTCCGCCAGCCAAAGAGAGACCCGCTACAAGCTTGTCGAAGAGTTTAGTGACTTCCGTGCGGAAGGCGGATTAACCTTGCCGCACACATACAACATACAGTTTTCAGTCTTTCAAGCTAGCAATCCGCTCTCGCTGGATTGGACCATCAACCTGGCGAGGTTCACGTTTGATTATCCAATCGAAGCGAAAGAGTTCGTCACGGATAACTGAGAACTTTGCGCGGCTCCACTTAAAATGAAGCACCCCTGGAATTCGTTCCATTATTAGTTACCAGCGAATGGAACTCCTTCTTGAGAACTGAATAGCACTCGCAGGCGTGCTCTTCAAGACCTTCCTTATCCAGGATCGTGATTTGGCCTCGTCGATATTTAATATACCCTTCGGTTTGAAGGATTATGGCAGCCTCCGTCACACCTGCCCGGCGAACCCCAAGCATCAACGAAAGAAACTCGTGAGTAAAGGGCAAATCGACGCACTTACAACGGTCATAACTCATCAAGAGCCACTTTGCCAATCGCTCGGACAATGAATGCAGGCGGTTACATACTGCCAGTTGGGACGTGTGCTGTAGCAGGCTGTGTGCATAGCGCAATACCAGATCTTGAAATATGCCGGCGCGTTTGAATTCCTCCCGAAAGGCTCGCACGTTCATGCGTAAGCCGTTATTCGGCAACTGCACCACAACCTGATAGGGCGATTTATCGACAGCAAGGACCGTGGAAACTCCAACCACTCCCTCGAAACCTACCACCCCGACTTCAACGCTTTGACCGCTAGCGTCCTGAGCTATTAGCGACACGATAGCGAAGTTCGGGAAATACACTGATTGTATGATTTGATCAGACTGATACAGCACTTCACTGTGATTCAACTCAACCTGCTGGAGATGAGGAGAGATCCGTTCGTAGTCCGACGGTGACAGACTGCGGAGTATGTGATTTTCGATCGAAGCTGGTTGGGGGTTAGGTGCGTTGGACATTACTTCTCCCTGGCGTTGTCGCGTGTATAGGCAGAGGGCACAACGAGAAGGTGACCAGGCTCTTCCCGATGTCGAGTGTGTAACCTGTCAAGGTCCTACGATGCGCTTAATACTGCGAGATGTCAAAGCAACTTTGCACGAAGAGTACTTCGATGAAAGAAGATCTCACGCGCAAAGACACAAAGGCGCAAAGCGCTACCGCGTTTCAAAAGGATTTCTTTGCGACTCTGCGCCTTTTGCCTTTGCGCGAGAAAGATTTTCTTTCCGAGACCTCAGAGCTCAATGTTGCCGTTCAAGAAAGATTATATTTAAAGTAAGCGGTGCAAACGCTTCCGATCCGGTGTCTAAATTCCATCATGCGACCAGCTAAAGTCCATCTCGCCCTGGCTCTTCTCATTGTTTGTTCCCTGGCTCTGAATGTCCATGCTCAGACCGAGCCTCTCAATGTACCCTCCGAGTTTGAAGCCTTCGCCAGGGACCTCGTAACAACCAAATCTTCACAACAGCGCGAGTTGCTGCTTGCCCAAAAGAAATATTTGTTGACACCTGATCTGCGGAAGGCCTTGATCCGGCAGGGTAATGCGCGCTTGCTGGCAGGACAGTATTCGAC
>JBKPJS010000498.1:0-2893 GCA_046730815.1 Acidobacteriota bacterium | reverse complement strand
CCGCAGGGTTCCAGATTACACCCGAAGGCGGGAACAAAACAATAGGTTTTAGGTTACAGGTTCAGAGTTCAGCCTTTAGGCTGCTGTTTTAGGCTAGGCAAGCTAAAGCCTGAAGTCCAAACGGATCATGAAATCCTGTACTTTTCCTTGAGAACGGTGGTGTGATGCGCGACGTGGCCGGCGATTATGTAGGCCAGCGCACGGACGGTGACAGGGTTGTCGCTGGCGACTCCTGTACGTGACCAGGCTTCGCTGGGTAGGTTTTGGAAAAACGAGATCGTTGCCCAGCGCACCGTTCGGAACTCCGCCACCAGTTGCGCCCAGGATGTCTGGTTAGCCTGGGCAAATTGAACTGCCACATCCTGGTCGAAACTCGGAAGCGGGTCCTGAAAGCCACGGGCGAACCAGAAAGCACGGCCCAGAAAAAGACGCTCACCATCGTTAACGTGATTCAAAAGCTCCCGGATTGTCCACTTTCCCGGAGCGTAGCTGTAGAGACTCTGCTCTTCCGAAATGCGTTCTAAAAACTGAACAGTTTCGTCCTTCTGAGCATGGATCGCGGGCACGATATCTTCGCTGTTTATAAGGTCAATGTATTTGAAATAGTAGGGAGCGGCTTCGGTAGTTTGTGGTCGTGTCATTTGGCTGGAAATCGTAGCAAAATCTGCCCATTTTTGTAACCAAACCGGCGCTCGCGGTGTCTATTCTAGCGTCAGAGAACTGTTAAAGAACAAGGGTTAAGGGTATGAAAAACAAGTATTCAATTTCGCAAATCGCAATTCGTTTGGTTGCAGTGCTGTGGCTGGCGATTGCTCCGGCGGTCGCGATGGCCAATCCGGTGCAAGGCGCAGGCAACCCTCAACTTGCCAGGCGTGTGCGCCATGAGTTGGTGACGCTGCCGTATTACGGTGTGTTCGACAATCTGGCTTACAGCATCAACGACGGAAACGTCACGCTGTATGGCCAGGTGGTGAGACCGTCGACACGTTCCGACGCAGAACGCAGGGTAAAGAGACTTTCCGGTGTGACGCGCGTGGTGAACAACATCGAGGTGCTGCCGCTGTCGGGATTTGACAACCAAATCCGAGCTGCGACCTATCGTTCGATTGCGCGGATGGGTGGACTCTATCGCTATCTCCAGGGTGCGAATCCGTCGTTGCACATCGTCGTGGATCGCGGGCACGTAACACTGGAAGGTGTTGTTTCCGGCAGCGGCGATCGAACGCTGGCTTACCATGCGGCGAACCGCGTTCCGGGTGTGTTCTCAGTGAAGAATAACCTGCGGGTTGAAGGTGAAGAACCGAGGTAATCCGCAGATGCCACAGGTTACACAGATGCTGAATCTGTGTAGTCTGTGGATACGGCAACTCCCATCAGGAACCAAAACATCATCGCAACTTCAGCGTCGCCATAGTTGTAGTTCACCAGTGAACTGATCAAAAAACCTGTCAGCGCGCCGAGTGTGCCGAGCAGAATGCCGTACGAGTTGGTATCACTCAGATCGCCTGAATTTCTTTCCGCACGCGCTACGCCCAACCAAAACGCAATCATCAGCCATAACCAGAGCGCGAGCATCGGCAAGCCACGATCAAAAGCAAGTTGTAGCGGGGTCGAATGCAGGTGAAGCATGTCTTTACCGGGAAAGCCCCACTCGCTCCAGTGCAGCTTCATCGCGTCCATGCCGTGTCCAAAGATCGGATGAAGTGGAATGCGCGAAAGTCCCACACGCGCAACTTGCACGCGCAAAGATGAACTCGGATCGCCGAGCAACAGCGCATTTCGATCGCGCGTTTGCCAGACGATGACAGCGCCGAAAGCAAGCACAAAGAACAACGCGAAAGTGAACACAACCTTGAACGCCCCACGCAGCGAACGAAACGCAATCACACTGGCAGCGATCACAAAAGCCACGATGACCGTTCTCATCGCGGTGAAAACAATGCCCGCCGTCAACACCGCCGCAGCGAGGATCGCTATCTTGAAATACTTGTTCGCACCGTGATTGCGGAGATGAGCGAGCGCAAGGCCCAACGCAAGCTGCGCGATCATCTGCATCAACTCCGCAAAGGTTTCGTAATGACGCGTCCATCCCGAAGCGCGGAACCGGTGATTGCGCTCGCTTCCGATTATTCCCGAAGACAAGCCTGAACTGAGCATCGGACGCTCGACCTGCTCGCCACGCGAAATGATGCCCACCGTCAAAGGAGCCGGAGTCTCTCTTAAAGCTTGATCCAGATCGGCCACGGAGTAGACGCGACGCTTACCGATGCGCCAGATCGTATCCCCCGGCTGAATCCCAACCTGATAAAAAGGACTGTTGGTCGCAAGCGACTCAACGACAATTCCGCGTCCGCGCAACAAATCAAAAGCGCTGTAAACGGCGCCCGCTGACCCGGACAGAATCAGTAACGCAACGAGTGCCAGGGTCGATCGTCTGTTGAGCGTTGCGCGTGTGAGATAGAAGAGAAAAACGCTCCACGACGCATAAACCTTCGCGATGCTGATGCGAGGCTCTGCCGAGAGTACAGAAGAGGCGACGGTCCAAAGCAGCGACAACACAATAATCAGGTCAAACTTCGACCGGCGCAGCCCCACTCTTCCGGTCGCAACGGTTCTGACCAGCCATCCTAAACCCGCAATTACTACGGCGCTGGCGCTCGCAGCCACCGAATGTGGTGCAAAGATGACGTAAAGAATCAGTCCCGCAAGAGCAATTCGCTGCCCCAGCTTTGCCAATGAAGACTGCTCGGCTTTGGTTGAAAATGCCTTCGTTGACACCCTTTATTTACGCATGTTAGCGTATCTCGCGGCTGTTTGCCGGAGTTGGAAAGTGGAGTTTTGACAAAGGCTTAACTGAAAAGGCATTGTCCCGCTGCCCGCCGCTACGATTAAA
>JBKPJS010000497.1:0-8458 GCA_046730815.1 Acidobacteriota bacterium | reverse complement strand
ACACGCGGATCGCATCGTACACCTGTTCGACGGCTTGATCGTTGAAGAGGAAGCTGGAGCAGACCGGCGTGAGATCCGGGAAGCCAAGCGCGAATTGGCTGAGAGCGGTTTCGGAGCTATTTCATGATCAGCTTGCGCGGCGTTGAAAAGGCTTTTCCGCACGGGCCAACGAAGACTTACGTGCTGCGACGGATCGATCTCGACACCAAGCCGGGTGAGTTTGTGTCGATCATGGGTCCGTCCGGTGCAGGGAAGTCGACGTTGTTGCACATCCTGGGGATGCACGATCAGTCGTGGACCGGTGAGTATTATTTTGACGATATACCGGTCCATAAGCTCGACGGAAAAAAGCGCGCTACGCTGCGCAATCAGAACATCGGGTTCGTTTTTCAAAGCTATCACCTGCTGGATGACCAAACAGTCTTTGAAAACCTCGAGTTGCCGCTTTCTTATCGCGACGTAAGCAAAAAAGACCGGCAGTCGATCGTCTGCGACACGCTCGATCGTTTTCAGATGGTCGGCAAAAAGGATCTCTTCCCGACTCAGCTTTCAGGCGGCCAACAGCAACTCGTCGGCATTGCCCGTGCGGTTGTTGCGAATCCGCGGATAATCCTGGCCGACGAGCCGACTGGAAATCTCCATTCGGCCCAGGGCAAGGAGATCATGGACATGTTCAAGCGCTTGAATGATGAAGGTACGACCATCGTGCAAGTGACGCACTCGGAGACGAATGCCGCCTACGGCAATCGTATCGTGCAGCTTGAAGATGGTTGGATCGTGAAGCCGGAGCAGCAGTGGAATCAGGCGCAGGCTGTTAGGTAGCTGCTCCTGCCGGCAAAGCAGAGAGCCCGGTTTAAAGTTTAATCCCCTGTAGTTGCTCAATAGCGTTAATTGAACGCCGATCGTTTATGCGATTAGCGTTGACGTCACCAGTGTGTCCGGAGGGAAGATCGTGAATACAGCAATAGCCCAGGCTCCCCGAACGCTCATCGCGGACGACCAGCCCGACGTGCTTGCGGCCCTTCGCCTGCTCCTGAAAGGCGCCGGTTATCAAACCGAAGCCGCCGACTCCCCCAGAGCCGTCCTCGAGGCCGTCAAGCAGCAGAAATTTGATCTGGTGCTGATGGACCTCAACTACGCGCGCGATACAACTTCAGGAAAAGAAGGCCTCGATCTCATTTCGCGGATTCAGGCACTCGATCACGACTTGCCGATCGTGGTGATGACGGCGTGGGCCACAGTTGATCTCGCAGTGGAATCGATGCGGCTGGGTGTGCGTGACTTCGTGCAGAAGCCCTGGGAGAACTCTCGTTTACTCAAAAAATTGAGAACTCAAATCGATGCCGGTCGCGAACGAAGGTTACAGCAGCACCGCGAAGCCGAGACACAACTCGAGCTCGACGAAGCTCGCGAGATCCAGCGAGGATTGATGCCGCGGAGAATGCCGAATCTTCAGGGCTTTAGTCTCGCGAGTGCGTGGCAGCCTGCGCATGTAGTGAGCGGCGATTATCTTGGCGCTTTCAAGTTGAGTGAGTCGCATGCCGCACTGTGTGTTGCGGATGTGGCCGGCAAAGGGTTCCCGGCCGCGTTGTTGATGTCGAACATGCAAGCCGCGCTGAAGTCGCTGGTTTCGGAACAGATCGCGCCAAGCGAGCTTTGCGAGAAGCTCAACCTGTTGATGTGCGGCAACACTCCGCTGCGCAAGTTTGTCAGTTGCTTTTACAGCGATCTTGACGTTACGAAACGGACGCTGACTTTCACGAACGCCGGTCACAATCCCCCATTTTTAGTGCACCGCGACGGCGAGTGTATTCGACTCGACGACGGTGGCCGCGTGATCGGCGCTTTTACAGACTCGAACTATACCCAGCGGGAAATCCAACTTTACGAAGGCGACAAGCTGTTGCTGTTCACCGACGGCGTTACGGAAGCGCGGAACGCATCGGGAGAAGAATTTGGCGAGCAGCGTTTGGAGGAATGCCTGCGGTCTTACGCCGGCGACAACGCTGCTGAGTTAAGGACAATTATTGTAAATGAGGTCGCGCGCTTTTGCGCCGGCAACTTTGACGATGACGCGGCACTAATGGTGATCATTGCCGAGTAGCGCCACAAAGAGGCGAGCTTTGCCACAAAGAAGCACAAAAAGCACAAAAATACTTTCTTGAATTGTTTGTGCATTTTGTGCCTTTTTGTGGCTAGAAGGAGGGATCATGGAGAGTCTTAGAAGCGACGTCCGTTACGCATTTAGGAGTCTCTTAAAGCGGCCCGGCTTTACTTTGATTGCCGTCGTCACGCTTGCGCTCGGAATTGGCGCCAACACCGCGATCTTCAGTGCCATCAATGCGCTCCTCCTGAAACCTCTGCCATTCCCTGAGCTCGATCGCGTGGTTGCGATCTGGGACAAACTGCCGAGCCGCGGCGTCCTGCACAACGAAGTCGCGATGGCCAACTACCTCGATTGGCAATCGCAGAGCAAGTCATTTGAACAACTCGCGATATATCGCTGGTGGAGCGCGAACCTCACCGGCGTCGACACTCCCGAACGCATCCAGGGATTTTTAGTAACGGCGAATTATCTCGACGCGATCGGCATGAAGCCAATCATGGGCCGCAACTTCAACCCGGAAGAAAATCAACCCGGCAAGGACGCGGTCGCGATCATCACTCACAGTCTCTGGCAAAGACGCTTCGGCGGCGATCCAAACATCGTCAACAAGACAATCACAATCAACAGTATCGTGCGCACGGTTGTCGGTGTGATGCCGGAGCGTTTCAACTTTCCCAAAGGCGCTGAAGTTTACGCGCCTTTGCAGATGACGCCCGAGCTGATGAAAAGTCGAGGCAGTCATAGTTATTACGTCATCGGACGATTGAAACCCGGCGTTTCGATCGAAAGCGCGCAGGCTGATATCGACAACATTGCAACGCGGCTCCAGCAGCAGTATCCCGAAACCAATGTTGGTTGGGGCGCGACTGTTTTCCCAATCGTCGCCGACACAGTGCGACTTTACGACACCGCGCTTTGGGTGATGATGGGCGCCGTCGGATTCGTGTTGCTGATTGCATGCGCAAATGTTGCCAACCTCATGCTTGCGCGCGCGAGTGGACGTCAAAAAGAGATCGCGTTGCGCGCGGCGCTGGGCGCAAGCCGTTGGCGTATCGTTCGCCAGTTGTTGACTGAGAGCGTGATCGTCGCGCTGGTCGGGGGCGCGCTGGGAATCCTGATCGGTTTTTGGGGTATCGACGCGCTGCGCGCGTCCAATCCGGGTGATGCGGCGAAGTATGCGCCCGGCTGGTATCAACTCGGAATCAACTTTCCGACGCTCGCGTTCACACTCGGCATTTCATTATTCAGCGGCATCGTGTTTGGCCTCGCCCCGGCGTTGCAGGTCTCGAAACCCAATCTCAACGATTCGTTGAAAGAAGGCAGCAGGCAAAATTCCGGAAGCTCGCATCACCTCAGAAGTTCCCTCGTCGTGTTTGAAGTCGCGCTCTCTTTAATGTTGCTCATCGGCGCGGGACTGTTGGCTCGCAGTTTCCTGTCATTACTAAAAACCAATCCCGGTTTTAATGCTGACCACGTACTCACGTTGAACCTCGTACTCCCGGGCGCGAAGTACAGGGAAGAGCCACAGCGCGCGGCGTTCTACAACGATCTGGTCCAACGCGTGAAAGCTTACCCGGGAGTCGAATCGGCCGCAGCGATCAACTATCTCCCACTCGGCGGTTCAAACTCATCGGACTCTTATCTTGTCGAAGGCACACCCGAACCAGCACCAGGCCAGGAGACAGATGGACGTTATCGCGTTTGCACGCCTGACTACTTCCGCACGATGGGCATTCCGATTCTTAAAGGCCGCGGCTTTACGGACCAGGACAAAGCAGGCGCCACACCGGTTGTTATCGTGAACGAAACACTCGCGCGCAAGCACTGGCCCGGTGAAGACCCGATCGGCAAACGCATTCGCTTTTATGGCCCATTGGATAAAGCGCCGTGGATGGAGATCGTCGGTGTCGTTCAGGACGTGAGACATGAGCTGAATCTACCGGTCACGCCGGAGTACTACCTGCCGCATGCGCAGGATCCATGGGGCTCGATGGTGTTGGTGGCGAAAACGAGCGTCGAACCTGGATCCCTCGCAGGTGCACTCAGGCAACAGGTGTGGGCCATCGACAAGGATCAGCCGGTATTCGACGTGCGCACGATGCAGGAAGTGCGATCGATGTCTGTCGCGCTTTATTCATTCTCATCGGTAATGCTGGCGATCTTTGCGGGTGTGGCGTTAGTGCTCGCGTCGGTTGGAATTTACGGTGTGATGGCGTTTGCAGTCACGCAGCGCACACAGGAGATCGGGATTCGCATGGCGCTCGGCGCACGCGCGCTCGACGTATTGAAGCTGGTGGTGAGGCACGGAATGAAGCTCGCGCTGCTGGGGATAGTGATCGGACTGGCAGGCTCGTGGGCGTTGACGCGTTTCATCGACAAGTTGTTAGTGGGCGTGCAGCCAACTGATCTGCTGACGTTTAGCGTGGTCTCGGCGTTTCTGCTGGTCGCGGCTTTGGTTGCGTGCTATCTGCCCGCACGCCGCGCCACGAAGGTCGATCCACTTGAAGCTTTAAGATACGAATGAGTATCCACAGATTACACAGAAAGACTTCTGTGAAATCTGTGGATGGGGTTTAGTCATGGAAACACTATTCAAAGACGTTCGCTATGGAATACGAGGGCTGCTGAAGCGGAAAGGGTTTGCCGCGATCGCAGTGCTCACACTCGCACTCGGCATTGGAGCCAACACCGCGATCTTCACCCTCGTGAACGCAGTGATGCTGAAATCTCTTCCGGTTGAGAAGCCGGAAGAGTTAGTACTCTTCAGCGACGCGATCGGCGAGGGAACTTCCATCGAAGACTCTCCACAAACAGGTCAATGGCACATCTTTTCGTACGCGTCTTACGAATATTTTCGCGATCACAATCAATCATTCCAGGACATCGCCGCGCTTCGTAGCGGAGCCAGTCGCCTCAGCGTGCGCCAGTCTGATTCGCAATCGGGAGCAGCGCGAGCATCGGGACAGCTAGTGACAGGCAATTATTTCTCCGTTCTCGGTGTGCGTGCGATGCGAGGCCGCGTGCTCACGCCGGAGGACGATAAACCCAACGCTCAACCGGCGGCAGTGATCAGTCATCGCTATTGGGAGAAGGAGTTGAACAGCGATCCCGCGACTGTGGGCAAAAGCTTCATCATCAATGGCACTCATTTCACAGTGATCGGTATCACTCCGCCAGAGTTTTTTGGCGAGCGCGTGCGGCGTCCGCCTGACTTCTGGATGCCACTCTCATTCCAACCGCAAATCGAATTGCGCGACTCTTACCTGACCAATAACCAGGTCTACTTTCTCATGGTGATGGGCCGCCTCAAGCCCGGTGTAAACATGGGCCAGGCGCAGGCCAGCACAAACCTGGCGCTGCGGCAATTCTTAACTGAACAAGCCGGGAGCCAACTCACCGAAGAGCGACAGAAAGGCATTCAGAACACCTACGCGACACTTGTCGAAGGTAGCGGTGGTATCTCGAGGCTTCGAGTCGTCTATTCAAAGCCGTTGCAGACGCTGATGGCTATCGTCGGTATGGTCTTGCTGATCGCGTGCGCGAATGTTGGCAGCCTCCTGTTATCACGCGCTGCTTCGCGCAAAGCTGAGATCTCTTTACGCATGGCTCTCGGTGCAACTCGTTGGCGGATTACTCGCCAGTTGCTTACGGAGAGCATGTTGTTGGCCGGCCTGGGCGGTTTGTGCGGCGTGCTGCTGGCGCAGTGGGGCGTCTTCGTACTGGTCGGGCTGGTTGCAGGCGAGACTCCACTCGATACGCGACCCGATGTTGGGGTTCTGGCATTCACAGTCGGCGTCTCGATCTTCGCTGGTCTCTTGTTTGGATTGGTTCCTGCACTCCAGGCCAGTCATACAAATCTTTCCTCAGCAATGAAAGAGAAAACTCGCACGAGAAGCGGCTTTCTGCGAGTCAGTTTGTCGTCGTTGATGGTCGTCATGCAGGTAGGTCTTTCGATGGTCCTACTCACCGGCGCGGGTTTGTTCGCCGGCAGCCTGGTGAAACTTCAGAGCGAAGATCTCGGCTTCGAGCGCGACAACCTGCTGTTGCTCGGCATCGATCCACGTCTCGCCGAATACAAACCGGTCGAGCTCGCGACGCTCTACCAGCAAGTGATCGATCGCCTGGGTTCGCTGCCGCAAGTTAAATCCGTGTCGATGGCGACCTACGCGCCGATGAGCGGCACACGCCGGAGTAGCAGTATCAAGGTAACCGGCTATACGCCACAGTCCGGTGAGGATACGACTGTGCAGGACATTCTGGCGGCGCCGCGCTACGCCGAAACACTCGGTATGCCGGTCTTGCGAGGACGTGACATTGAACTGCGCGACACTGCCGCCTCAACGCAAATTGCCGTCGTTAATGCAACTTTCGCCGAGCACTATTTCAAGAATCAGAATCCGATCGGCCGTTCATTCACGTTTGACGATGAGACCGATAAGGGTAATCCGATTGAAATAGTCGGAGTAGTTGGGGACGTCAAGTCGGATCCGGATACGCGCGAGAAACCCGAGGCGACTGTCTATCGCCCCATTCTTCAGATTCAAGACGGGTCCGCTTATACCGTCACCATTCACGTCCGTACCCTCTCGGATCCGACGCCGCTCACGTCTCAAGTGCGGCAGATGATCAATCAGATCGATCCCAAGCTGCCGATCTTCGGCGTGACGACGATGAGCGAACAACTGCGGGACAACCTGACCCAGGAACGGCTGATTGCGCAGCTCGTCAGTTTCTTTGGCGCACTGGCGTTGATACTCGCGTGCATCGGTTTGTATGGCGTGATGGCCCATGGCGTCGCCCGTCGCACGAATGAGATTGGCATACGCATGGCGCTGGGCGCTCGCGGTGGAAACATCGCGTGGATGGTTTTACGAGAGACGCTTTATCTCGTGTTGGCGGGTTTGGTGATTGGAGTGCCGGCAGCGTTACTGGCAGCTAGTTTGATTTCCTCGCAACTGTTCGGAATGAGCCCGTCGGATCCGTTAACACTGATCGGCGCCGCAGTGGTTTTAACGCTGGTTGCATTGCTTGCAGGCTACTTGCCCGCACGCCGCGCCGCGCGCGTGAATCCGCTCAACGCGCTGCGATATGAATGAAGTGCAATCCACAGATTACACAGAAAAGTAATCTGTGGAATCTGTGGATGGAAACTCAGTATGGACTCGCTAATCAAAGACATACGCTACGCATTTCGCAGCCTGTTGAAGCGGCCCGGATTTACGGTGATCGCATTGGTCGCGCTCGCTCTCGGTATTGGCGCCAACACGGCGATTTTCAGCCTCGTGAATGCCGTTGTGCTTCAGCCTCTTCCATTTTCGGATCCCGATCGACTTGTCTGGGTTTACGGAAACATACGCAACGGCGGCAGTCGCGCGAGTGTTTCGCCGCCCGACTTCCTTGATTATCGAGCTCACAACAAAACCTTCGAACAGTTTGCGGCCTCAGGGACACAACCGTTGCACCGAAATCTCACGGGCAGCGGCGATCCGGAACGCCTCACCGTGTCAGGCGTAACAGGAAACTATTTTCAGACTTTTGGAGTGGTTCCCGCTCTTGGGCGCGGCTTCTCACTCGAAAATGAAAAGCCCGGGCAGGACCAGGTAACGGTGCTCAGTTACGATCTCTGGCAGAAACGTTTTGGTGGCGACGCGAGCATCGTTAACAAGACCATCATCCTCGACGGCAAAGCCTGCGAAGTTATAGGCGTGATGCCGGCGGGCCTGCGCCTGCCGCAAGCCGCTGACTTGTGGATGCCCCTCAACTTCGACGCCGACCCGGACATGAAATTTCGCAAGGCGCACTTTCTCCGGCCCATCGGAAGACTAAAACCAGGAGTCAGCCTGTCCCAGGCCCAAGCCGACACTGATGTAATCGCACGTCAACTCGAGCAACAGTTTCCCGACAGCAACACTGGCTGGAACTTGCGCCTCCTGTCGTTGCGCGATCAACTCGTAGGACCAAGCCGAACTGCGCTGTTCATTCTTTTCGGCGCCGTTGGTCTTGTGCTGCTGATTGCTTGCGCAAACGTTGCCAATCTTTTGTTAGTACGTGCGGCTGCCAGGCACAAAGAGATTGCGTTGCGAACAGCACTCGGCGCCAGTCGTCTCCGAATCCTGCGCCAGATGATTACCGAGAGCCTGTTGCTCGCCATTCTCGGAGGCGCGCTTGGTGCATTGCTGGCGACCTGGGGAGTTGCACTGCTGGTCAGGTTGAGTGAGGACAGTCTTCCTCCAACTCAGAAAATAAAAATCGACGGGACCGTCTTAGGTTTCACGCTGCTCATTTCGCTTCTTACGGGAATCTTGTTCGGCCTGGCGCCGGCCCTTCGCACGATGAAACTCAACCTCATCG
>JBKPJS010000496.1:0-3795 GCA_046730815.1 Acidobacteriota bacterium | reverse complement strand
CCATTCCGCCGGTATTTGGACCAATATCGTTCTCGCCAATTCTTTTATGATCGCGTGCCGCGGGCATCGAGGCGTAGCCGTAACCATCCGTAAAAAGCAATAACGATGCTTCTGTTCCGGTTAAAGCCTCTTCAATTACTAGACGTCCGGCCGCCTCTTCTCCTGCGACGTGCCGGACCATCAGATCCTCAATCGCGCTTTCAGCCTCAGAGCGGTCTTTGGCTACAACGACACCCTTGCCCGCAGCCAAACCATCGGCCTTTATGACTACCGGCGCTTCTGCGGAACCGAATTCTCCACTTCTGAGATATTCAATGGCCTGTTGGGGCGATTTAGCAACGCGATAAGCAGCCGTTGGTATCGCATGCCTGGCCATGAAGTCTTTCGCGAAGATCTTGCTTCCCTCGAGGCGCGCAGCGGAAGCGTTTGGGCCGACGATCCGTAAACCCCTTGAGGCAAAAAGGTCCACGATACCCGTGGCCAAGGGGGCTTCCGGTCCTACAAATGTAAGGTCAATTCTTTCATTCTCAACAAGATCCACGAGGCCCGAATGGTCGTTTGCCGGAATATTCACAACCCGTGCAATCTGCGCAATGCCCGCATTTCCCGGCGCACAAAGGATCTCAACCGGGGCGGAGGATGTGTTCCGAATCGCCCAGGTTATCGCGTGCTCACGTCCTCCGGAGCCAATGATCAATATTTTTCGCATTAATCGGGTCACTCTCCGTTAAAGATAACCTGTTTTTGCAGGATTTACCTTGACACAGTTTCGCCATAGTTATATACAAATCAGACCAAACAGCAGCCACTTGCGGCTGGAATCTTTTTACCTCATTGGTGCAAGCCGAAGAGCGTACGGTATTCAAGTTATTCTTTTTTAGCCCGCCCCGGCATAATTCTAGGTTAAGCGTACCCGAGGGGAGTAAGAACATGGCACAGATGGAAGTCGCCCACGTATTAGAAATGAGTCCCGAGACGGAATATCAGGATCGCCCAATCAAATGCGTGGACTGTAACGAGAACTTTATTTGGACGGCGGGCGAACAGGTGTTCTTCCACGACAAAGGCCTCAAAAACGAACCCAAACGATGCAAACCCTGCAAGCAGGCCAAGAACGAACGGTTAGCCGCTATCGCTGCTGCGCAATCATCCGGAGTACGACAGCGCATCGAAGTCTCAGTGCAGTGCGCACAATGCGGACAACAGACAACTGTTCCGTTCTATCCATCCCAGGGACGCCCTGTGTACTGCCGCTCATGCTTTCTTGCAGGTAAAGCCTCCAACGGTGACCTCGCACAAACATAATCGGAAACTAATCATCCCGCCGATCATAGCTAGTAGGCGAACGGACCATGAGTCAGGTTGGCTTTACGCGATCCCGTGCTTGAGGATAGCAGGCTCGCGGCGGACTAAGTCACTAAATCATTTGTGACCTTTGTGCTTCTTTGTTGCGAACCAATCAGCCGCCAACATGCACGATCGGACGTCGCTCAGAATCTCTCTCTGCCTGGCGTAAAACTTCATGCGTGACTGGAGCAGTATCACCTTCACCAAATGCAATGTACTTCAGCAAATAAGAGATCGGATTCCCCTCACTCCAACCAAAATAAACATGCGGGAGTTTCCCCATTTCATCACGCAGGTACAGTAGAAAGGCGGCTATGGCATTTGGCACCGCCGGCGATTCTGTGCGCAGTATTCGATAACCATCGACGGTCTCACCGCGAATACATAATGTGCCCGAAAACTCAGAAGCGTCACCCGGTGTAACTTCGAAGAACAGGATGGGCTCTCCCGCAGGGATGTGATTGTCAGTACGCTTCTCGTCCTCTTTCTGTGAATACTCGTCGGCGTCTCCCTTGTCCTTGCGGTTGGCTATAATGCGAATGGTTCCCTTTGCCGCATCTTTAATAAACTGCCGCGCCCGATCATCCAGCTCAATCTGTTCAACTCGCAATTCTGTGGAGCGATACACTCTCGAAAACAACGACGCGAGAATAATCGTCAGGATAAAAAACGACGCGATCTTGATTCCCTCCGGCCGCTCGTGAATGTTCTGAATGGTCGTGTAAACGAAGATCAAAGCGATCAGCAGATAGACGTACCAGTGTTTCTCTTTCTTGCGAGCGGCAAGTGTCACCGCGATGGCAGCGGAAGTCATCAACACGAGTACGCCGGTCGCGTAAGCTCCGCCCTGCTGGTCCACGTCGGCACTAAAGATGATGGTGACAGCAAAGGCGATCACGATGATCACGATTACCAGCGGACGTGCAGCCCTGGCCCACTCCGGCGCCATTCCATATCGCGGCAGATATCGAGGCACGATACTCAACAGTCCGGCCATCGCAGAAGCGCCAGCGAACCAGAGAATCAAAACGGTGCTCAGGTCATAAACGGTTCCAAAGATATTGCCAAAGAACTCATGGGCCAGGTACGCGATTGCACGCCCATTCGCTTCTCCGCCGTCGGCAAACTTCTCCGCGGGAATGAGAATGGAAGTGACGAAGCTGCTGCCGATTAGCAGCACGCTCATGATCAAAGCTGCCGATCGAAGCAGCTTCTTAGTATTGCGGATGCGGCCGCGAATCAGCCTCCGGGTTTTGGCCTCCTCTGCAACGCCCGCGCGAGTGGATTGAATGTTTGCCCAATCATCTTCACTCAGATCCGCTTTTCCCTTCACGAGCGGCATGACCGCGACGCCGGTCTCAAAACCTGAGAGACCCAGTGCCAGTTTGGGAAACAACATGAGCGACACTCCAATAATGAGCCACGCGTTTCCGTGCACTCTTGGGTGTTGGAAAAGCGCCTGCTTCCATTCAGGAAAGTGATAGGGATGCGTAAAAAGCTGGTACAAGCCAAACGTGATGACGATAGTGTTCAGCAACAGGTAGACAGCGACGAGCGCTACAGCGATGCCGATTGCTTCTTTGAAACCCCGCAGAAAAATAATACCCAGTAGCGCAATCAGCGCCAGTGTTATTCCGATCTGATGTTTCAGTATGTGTGGAGTGAAAGGGTTCTCGATGACGTGAGCAGTCGCGTCCGCAGCCGAGAGAGTGATCGTGATAATGAAATCAGTGGCAACGAATCCCAGCAACATCAGGACGAAGAGCTTGCCCTTCCAACGTGAAAGCTGGTGTTCCAACATCGAGATGGAGCCTTCACCGTGCGGGCTCTCTTCCGCGACGCGGTTATAGATCGGCAACGCGCCGAAGAGTGTGAGTAGGACCAGAATGAAAGTGGCTACCGGAGAAAGAGCTTGAGCGGCGAGGAATGCAATGCCTGGTTGGTAGCCTAGAGTTGAGAAATAGTCGACGCCTGTCAAACACATCACCTGCCACCAGGGATGTTGCCGGTGAGGAGTAGCGTGAGCGGTGTCCTTTTGTGCGGAACCTTTAAATAACCAGAGTTTAAAACGTCGCCCCGCGGCTCTTCGACTCGAACGATTGAGCATTACTGCCCTTCCCTTAAAGCCTACGAGGTTAGCTGCCGGGCTCGAACTGGAAGTGTTCGTCGCGAGCAACTCCGTGCTCGACGATTAGCCCCTGGTTTCGTTCCGAACGAAACGGTGGTTCCCCCGTGTTGCAAAGCAACTTCGGCAGGCATTTAATTTCAACAAATGAATGTTAGACATGATTACAGGATTTAACAAGATGAAATCGTGTCAGTCCTGTAAACAAGTTCATCCGCCCACATGCACGATCGGGCGTTGATCCGGATCCTTTTCCGCCTGACGCAGCACCTCGTGAGTGACCGGCGCGGTGTCGCCTTCGCCGAAGGCAATATATTTCAGCA
>JBKPJS010000495.1:0-4443 GCA_046730815.1 Acidobacteriota bacterium | reverse complement strand
GATGGACCTCAATGTCTCGTGGGCTCGGAGATGTGTATAAGAGACAGACGTTGCCGCGGTGGGTCTCCGGGCGCGACAAGTTGTAGACTTGGTCAGCCATTTCGAAGGCGAAGAGCGAATTGCGCGGCGATTTGTTATTGTGCCCTACGATATTCCACGGCGCTGTGCCGCGACTTACTTTCCGGAAGCAAACGTTTTAGTACCTGTGCGCAACGTTGCTCTGAAGAGCAACACGCCGGTATCGAAATCGGTAGTGATTAGCATTCGCCCTGCAACGGAGGATTAGAGCAAGATGGCTTCTCGATCTGTAAAGCCCACAAAGCGACCCACGGGAAAGAAGGTTCCTGCTGCCGTAAAGAAAAAAGCGCTCACGAAGCGATCTACCGCAAAAGAACGAGTTGCCGCAGTGGCAAAGACAGACGGTAAACCGAATCTTTACGCGAGTCTCGTCGTGCAGTTGCTGAGTTTGCTCAAAGGCGAGCACGACTTCATCGCGAACGCGGCCAACTTCAGCGCGTTGCTCTTCAATGCACTACCGAATGTGAACTGGGCTGGGTTCTATTTCCTACAGGGCGACGAACTGGTGCTTGGACCATTCCAGGGCAATCCCGCCTGTGTTCGTATTCCGATGGGCAAGGGCGTCTGCGGCGTAGCGGCCCAGCAATGTGAGACTATCATCGTTCCAAACGTACACGAATTTCCCGGTCACATCGCTTGCGACGTCGCTTCAAACTCGGAAATCGTAGTGCCCCTTTTTGATGGCGAGCGACTCCTCGGCGTACTCGATCTCGATAGTCCAACTATTGGACGCTTCGATGATCAGGATGCGGAAGGATTGAATGAGTTGGTAACTGTGTTCGTGGCGCACGAAGAGGGTTTAGGGGTTTAGCCAAAAAAGTACAAAGATCATGATCAGTATTAGAAAATCAAAAGAACGCGGGCACTTCGATCACGGGTGGCTCAACACGTATCACACGTTTTCCTTTGACCAGTACTACGATCCCCGTTACATGGGCTTTCGCACTTTGCGCGTCATCAATGAGGACTTCGTGGCTGCCGGGCGCGGTTTTCCAACGCACGGGCACCGTGATATGGAAATTATCACCTACATTCTCGAAGGTGCGCTCAAGCACGAAGACAGCATGGGCAACGGCTCTGTTATTCGACCCGGAGACGTGCAGCGCATGACTGCGGGAACTGGCGTGAGACACAGCGAAAAGAATGCATCCAATAACGAGCGCGTGCATCTACTCCAAATCTGGATCCTGCCTCACACAGTCGATCTCGAACCGGGTTACGAGCAGAAAGCTTTCACTGAAGATGAGCGACGGAGCCAGTTGCGATTGATCGCTTCGGAGGATGGTCGCGATGGTTCGGTGGAAGTGCATCAGGACGTCAGCTTGTTTGCTTCGATCCTGGACGCTGGTCAGGAAGTTGAGCGCACGATCGATGAAAAGCGCTACGCGTGGATACAGGTTGCGCGAGGTTCGATCAACGTAAACGGCGAGAACGCTGAGCAAGGCGATGGCGTGATTGCCACTGGTGAATCGGAACTGAAGATTAAAGCTCAAGACAATGCGGAGATCCTGCTGTTTGATCTCGCATAAGGACAGGATTTCATGATTATCATGATTTACAAGATATGAATCGTGTAAATCTTGAAAATCCTGTAATCCTGTCACCGCGACGATGGCGTGCGTTGACGCTGCTTTCCGCTGCGGAGTTGTTAGGAATGGCGCTTTGGTTCAGTGGCTCCGCTGTCGTTCCTGCGCTCTCGCTCGAATGGAAACTTTCTCCTGCGCAAATAAGCTGGCTTGCGATCGCCGTTCAACTCGGCTTTGTCGCAGGCACGCTGATCAGCGCCACACTTAACCTGCCTGACATCATCAGCACGCGACATCTATTCGCTGTCTCTTCATTTCTCGGTGCAGTCGTCAATGGCCTCTTTGGACTCTACGTCCACGATCCCAAAACAGCCATCGCCCTCCGTTTCGTGACTGGTATTTGTTTAGCCGGCGTCTACCCGCCGGGCATGAAGATCATGGCAACGTGGTTTCGTGAACGACGCGGAATGGCGCTCGGCGTTTTAGTCGGCGCGTTGACGATGGGTAAGGCGACACCTTATCTCGTCAACGCGTTGGGCAGTACGAACTGGAGATCGAACGTGCTGTTCGTTTCACTTCTCGCCGTGATCGGCGGACTCATCGTGCTCTTCTTTGTCGAAGATGGTCCATACGCGTTGCCGCCGGCGAAGTTCGATGTGTCGCAAATTTTCAGGGTCTTCAGTAATCGCGGAGTGCGGCTCGCGAGTTTTGGTTACTTCGGTCACATGTGGGAGCTTTACGCCATGTGGATTTGGATACCGGTGATGATTCGTGCCAGCCTCGCCACCCAAAATGGAGATCCAAAGCTGGCGGAGCTCGGTTCGTTCATCGTTATTGGCGCGGGCGCGATTGGTTGTGTTATTGCCGGGTTGGTAGCCGATCGCGTTGGGCGAACTCTGGTTACATCCTGGGCCATGGCGATCAGTGGCACTTGTTGTTTGGTGATTGGACTGTTGTATGGTGGAAGCCCGGTGTTGCTGTTGCTTGTTGCTGCGATCTGGGGCGCGACAGTCGTTGCTGATTCAGCGCAGTTTTCTTCCTGCGTAACGGAACTCGGGGATCCGCAGTATATCGGCACCGCGTTGACGATACAAATGTGCGCTGGCTTTTTACTCACGACGATTTCGATCGAGTTGATTCCGAGAGTAGCGAGTGATCGAGGCTGGCGTTATGCGTTCGCGATTCTTGCGCCCGGCCCTTTGTTCGGCGTGATCTCCATGCTGCGCCTGCGCCAACTACCCGAAGCCGTCAAAATTGCACACGGAAGACGGTAGACAGGATTACAGGATTTTCAAGATTTGCAGGAAACGTTGTTAAATCCGGTGATCCTGTATTATGCTGTGCTCCGCAGGTGATGATGATGAAAGTATTCCTCTCCATTAAAAGACCTGACCTCGCTTGATTCCTGCGCGGCATAGCCGCGCGGCTGGAGTCGGGTCCGGGTTATACCGCTTGCAATAGCGAGCGGGCGGGCGCGCGCTCAGCCGCTTCCCCTTTTTCCCAATCACATTCAAACGTTTTCTTTCAAGTGGCGCTTTTTGGCGATCCACTTTTTGAGGTCGATCATGCAACAACCAGCTATTCAGGTGCGCAACCTTCGCAAAAGTTTCCGCAAGCGAAACGGTTTTCGGAAGAAGTCCGAACTCTGGGCAATCGACGACGTCTCGTTCGAAGTCGGCCAGGGGGAGACGTATGGACTGCTCGGACCGAACGGCTCCGGCAAGTCGAGCCTGATTCGCGTCCTTTCGACTCTGCTTATCGCGGACAGCGGCCTCGTCAACATGCTCGGCTACACGTTGCCCGAGCAGCAGGAAGAGGTGCGCCGGATCATCGGACGCGTCAGTGTTGACGCGGCGTTTTACAAGAAGCTCTCAGCGCGTGAAAACCTTCTCTACACGGCACTGCTGTACGGTCAGAACGCCGGCGAAGCGGAGCGCCGCGTGATGGCGATTCTCGAACAGTTGGGAATGGAGAACACGAAGTTCTCGACTCCGCTGGAAGAGATGAGCCGCGGCATGCAGCAGAAGATCAGTATTGCGCGCGCACTGATGATCAATCCACCGTTGTTGTTGCTGGACGAACCGACGACGGGTCTCGATCCAAAGAGTCGTCGCGACGTGCAGTCGTTTCTCGAAAACCTGCAAAGCCGCGAAGGCACGACGATCCTTTTGACCACGCACGACATGGCCGAAGCAGAGAGGCTCTGCGCGCGTATTGGTTTTCTGGCACACGGCAAACTCGTCGCCGAAGGAACTGCTTTGCAGTTGATGCAACGCTCGGGCGCGGGAACGCTCGACGATGCCTTCATCAAGTTAACGGGTGAAGAACTCGTCGAAGACGAAGAAGTATCCACAGATTACGCAGATTGTTCTGTGTAACCTGCGGATGAGGAGGTAGTGATGGAAGCAACTATGCGTCAGACGTGGGCCTTCCTGTTTCGCGGGTATCACATTACACGTCGTTACATAGGTTGGGTCATTGTCTTTAATTTTTACGCGCTCGTGACCTCGGCGACAGTAGCGCTGATCGGGGTCGCCGAGAATAACTATCAACTCACTCTGACGCTCGTTGTTGGAGCGTTGTTGTGGAACTATCTTTCCTGGCTCTACCAGGAAATCGCGATGTCCATAGCCTACGAGCGCTGGGAAGGCACGCTGGAGTACACGTTCATGGCGCCGGTGTCGCGAGCAGTACACCTACTCGGCGTGAGTCTGTATTCACTGCTGAACAGCATCGTGACGAGCGTGATTGTGCTTGTTGGCCTGATGCTGTTCACAAACCTGAACCTGCGCGGCGCCAATCTCTTCGGTGTGCTGGTTGTGTTGGCAGTTAGTACGCT
>JBKPJS010000494.1:0-2743 GCA_046730815.1 Acidobacteriota bacterium | reverse complement strand
CCGGTACGGCGCGGGCCCACACTCTCGACGCGCGGCTCACCGTGTCGCGCCTGAAGGTAGCCCTTCGAACGCATGTAGTTGTCGTCCAGCCGCAGGTCAACTTCCAATTTCTCGCGATCGAGTATGTCAGCGCCCTTGTAGCGCGAGATCAATCCCGCCTCTTTGACGTACTTCATCGAGCCGCGCAAGGAGCCGTCGCTGAAAATTGTGTTGCCTTCAAACTGGATATCAACAACCCGAACACGGTCGCCCTCGCGAACGACAAACGTGATTGCCAGGGAGGTCGCTGAAACTTCCTCGGTGCGTTCTTCGATAGTTGCGTTCGGGTGTCCGCCGGCGGCGAGAAGTTCTTTAATCACTCGCATCGCGTTGCGGACCTTCACCGGATCGTAAATGCTTTCCTTCGACACGCCGACGCGTCGTTCACGAAAAGCCTTCAGTACGTCCGATTCGGGCACGCTCTTTAGACCTTCAAACGTCAGGTCACGAATAATCGGCAGCTCTTTGACTTCAAAGATGATGTTCACGCCTCCGCGTGGACCGTTTTCAGTCAACACACGAGTGGCGGTTTTATCAAAGAAGGTCAACGATAGCAGCGTTTGGTAATCACGTTGGACCTGATCGACGTTGTAAGGATCACCGGGCCGGGTCTGAATGTAATAAAGAATGTCGTCCTTGCGCAGACGACGATTGCCGATAATGTCAACGCTTTCGACTAATCGTTGGGGTTGGGGTTGCTGGGCGATGACGCGTGCCGGTGATACTAAGGTTGCGGTGATTCCAGCCAGTAGGCTCAAAAAGAAGAGCCAAAACGCGCGATATGAGTGCATAGGCACCAATTCCCTCAACAGTTCTTACCGGGCCTCAGAAACTTCGGGGAGCGTATGAGTGAATAATTCCAGAGACTTAAAATAAAGGCAAAAGTGCTCGTTTTAACTGGGGTTCGAAGACAGCAGCTTTGATTCACTGTCATAAGAGCCCGTTGCCAGCTTGAGTAGTAAAGCGGCGCATTATAAGGCATAAAACTGCAAACTCCAAAAGACATAGATCGCCCACTAAGACATAAAGACACAAAAACAAAAAGAATAAATTTGATCTTTTTGTGTCTTTGTGCCTTTGTGGTTAAGGGGTTTCAGTGGATCAAAAGAGCGTCGTCCGCGGTCTCGATGCCGGCCGGGCGGAAGTTCAGTTCCTGGCCATCCAGGTAGACTTCCACCAGCGTGGCGCCTTCGAGTTGACCCTGAATCAACGCTTCGGACAGGGGATCTTCTACATACTTCTGCAAAGCTCTCCGGATCGGACGCGCACCATATAGCCGGTCGGCGCAGGTCTTGTCGACAATCCAACGCTTTGCTTCCTCCGTCAACTTAACGTCAAAGCCGTGACGGCTCATCGTCTTGTTGATCTGGTCTAGCTGCAACTGCACGACTTCGAGCAGCTCGTGGTCGAGCAACTGGTCGAAAATAATGATTTCGTCGAGACGATTGATAAACTCGGGGTTAAAGGTCTGGCGCACTGACGACATCACCATCTCTTCCATCTTTTCACGGGTGGCATCGGTGTTTGCCTGGAACCCGAGCGTCCCCTTCTTCTGAATAAAGCGGGCGCCGATGTTGGAAGTCATGATGATGATGGCGTTCTTGAAATCGACGGTATTGCCGAGGGCGTCTGTCAGTATGCCGTCTTCAAAAACCTGGAGCAGAATATTGAAGATGTCCGGATGGGCCTTCTCGATCTCGTCAAACAACAACACTGAATAAGGCGAACGCTTGATACGCTCAGTCAGTTGACCGCCTTCCTCGTGACCCACGTAACCCGGAGGCGAACCGATCAGTTTCGAGACTGAATGCTTCTCCATGAACTCCGACATATCAAAGCGAATCAGCGCGCGCTCGCTGCTGAATAAGAATTGCGCCAACGACCGGGCCACTTCAGTTTTGCCGACACCGGTTGGGCCAAGGAACAAAAACGATCCCACGGGACGCAGCGGATTCTTAAGTCCGGCACGAGATCTACGAATGGCGCGGGCGAGTGCAGAAATTGCCGGCCGTTGAGAAATTACGCGTTTATGAAGCTCGACTTCGATCCGCAGCAGTTTCTGCGTCTCTTCTTCTTTCAGCGAGTTAACCGGAATACCGGTCCAACGCGCGATTACGTCTTCGACATCGTCGCGCGTCACTTCGGCCGAAACCAACGCATCTTCCTGATGAACACGTGAAGTATCGCCGTACGATCGTGACCATTCGTTCAACTCGTTCCAATCGGCGAGATTGCCTTGTTCACGTCTCACGCGGAGCTTCACGCGGGCGCCCGCTTCGTCAATTACGTCGATTGCTTTGTCAGGCAGGAATCGATCCGGAATATAGCGATGCGACTGGTAAACCGCGGCTTGCAGCGCTTCGTCGGTGTAACGCACCTGGTGAAAACTCTCGTAACGCTCGCGCACACCATCGAGTATGCTCACTGCTTCTGCTTCGGAAGGAGGCGGAACTTTTACTGCCTGGAAACGACGTTCGAGCGACCGATCCTTTTCAATCGACTTGCGAAACTCTGCCGGAGTCGTCGCGCCGATACATTGAATCTCTCCGCGTGATAATGCCGGCTTCAAGATGTTCGCGGCGTCCAATGATCCTTCAGCCGATCCAGCGCCGACCAGCGTGTGCAACTCGTCGATGAAAACGATGTACTGCGGGTTCTCGACCAGCTCGCGCATGATCTGTTTCAAGCGCTCTTCAAACTGGCC
>JBKPJS010000493.1:0-4841 GCA_046730815.1 Acidobacteriota bacterium | reverse complement strand
AACCTGCATGGTCACTCAACGAAAACCAAAAGCATCGAAGTACCTGACCACTCCCACGCGTCCCGTTCAGGTGGATCGCGATCGTTCCGTGGCCGGACTCCTCGAGAAGATGGAAGGAACAGGCTTCGGAGGCCGCCAGCTTGCCGAGGCGCATCGTATCTGGCTGGACATGCTTGGCGACAACACGACCATCATGGTGGCAGCTTCAGGCGCGCTGATTCCAGCCGGAATGCGGCGTCTACTCGCTTACGTAATCAAGAATCGTTTCGTCGACGTGCTGGTGCTTTCCGGCTCGTTGCTCTTCCACGATCTGCACGAAACACTCGGGCGTTATCACTTCCAGGCCCATCCAACGATGACTGACGCGGAGTTGGAGTCGGCCCAGATCAGCCGCATGTGGGACTTGCTCGCGAGTGACGAGGAATATCGAGAGGCAAAGGAGTGGATTGGGGGCTTCACGAACCAACTCGATCAAACACGTCCTTACTCTCCGCGTGAGTTCTTACATCTGCTTGGCCGCGAACTTGCCGAGATTGCGTCAGAAGATGGTGTACTGACTTCGGCATACAAGGCGCGGGTGCCGATCTTTTGTCCCGCGATTGCGGACAGTGGTCTCGCAGTCGGTATTGCCGGTGCGCGTTTCGAAAAGAAGAATAACTTCATGTTCGACATCATTCAGGACGTGCTCGACATGATGAATGTCATGGTTAATGCGCGCGTCTCAGGGATTCTCAATCTCGGTGGCGGCACCCCGAAGAGTTTTATTCAACAGGCAACTCTTTCGTCATTCCTGCAAAAGGACCATCATCACGGGCATAAGTATGCAATCCAGATCTCGACCGATGCTCCGCATCCGGGCGGCAGATCGAACGCCGTATCGTTTGATGAAGGATTGATCTACGGAAAGCTGGCGCGCGGCGCGCATACCGCGTACGTTCCGTGTGATGCGACGATTGCGCTGCCGATATTGATCACGTCACTCTCACAAACCGCGGCGAAGTACATGAAGGGCCGCAAAAAACCAAACTTCCAATTCGGCCGCGAACTCATCGTCGACGCTCCGTAAAAGCCATCCACAGATTACACAGTTACGTTCTGTGGAATCTGCGTAATCTGTGGATTTCGTACCAGGTTTCGCCGCGCGTACATCGCCTTGTCCGCCTGTTCGATCGCCTGGCCCAGGTCTGTCAGTGAGGTAAATCCGGCTACTCCGAACGAAACAGTCACGGTGAGCGGCATTCCGGTCCAGCGCTGGCAATTCTCGTCGAGAATCTTATTCAACTTTTCCATGCGCCGGCTGGCTTCGGGCTGCGGCAGCTTGAACATCAGTACGAGAAACTCGTCACCACCCCAACGAAACAACATATCATCCGCACGCACTAGCGAACGCGTCGCCCGCGCGACTGCGCGGATTGCTTTGTCGCCTGCTGTGTGGCCCATTGTGTCGTTGATTGGTTTCAGATTGTCGATGTCGAGCACGGCGACACTACCGGACGTGACGACGTCCTGACCAGCCTCGGGCCGCCGCAGCAATGAATGAAACGCGTGTCGATTCAGGGCTTCGGTGAGTGGATCCATCTGGACCAGCAACTCGAGTTGATCGCGCGCCTGGAGCAATTTCCTATTTGCCATTTCCACCTCGCGGCGCACACTTTCCATCAACACCATCACCGTGCCAAAGCCTAGAAGTGTTTCAAACAGCAGATCGAAAACTGACGTGTACTGCAAATAACTCAAAGGCATAGTTATCCCCCAGACTCCCTTGCGCGCTCCAAACACCGGCACGTAGTGAAGAAATCCAATCGCGAGTAGCAGCAACGCCGCCGACATGACGCGAATGCCCGCGCTCGGTTCTTCGTGCCGGCTGCCTGCGCGCAGAGTGAAAAAAGAGAGCATGAACAAAACGGACAAGATTGCCGCATGAATCATGAAGAGATCGTTGAAGTCGCGAGAGGCGTGCGGGAGCATAAGCGCAATCGCAAGTGCCGGGATCAGGAGGTAAATGTGTTTTCTGGTGAACGATGCGCCCATCATTTGGCTGCGGCACCCGGCTATGAAAAGTAGTCCGAAAAGGTACTCGCCGAAAAAGTAGCAGGAGTAAAGAATCGTCTGCCCGGCAGCGATATGAAACGCGATAAACAGAATCACGAGCGAAACGGCCAGGCTTGCCCATGAAGCAGTCCAATATTTCAGAGCATTGCTCTTGATCGAGGACCGCATAAAAATTGAGAGCAGCGTAATCAGGAGAACGCCGACGCATTGAATCGCCAGACCAACATTCGCATTCATAAACTGGGACCTCGTCTCGGGATAAACGAGTAATAGGAAAGCTCTGGGCGGTGAGGTTTACACCGGGATTGATTCTAGCCGACCGCAGGGCGTGAGGCCAAGAGTTTTCTTTAACCACGGATTACACGGGAAAAATCCGCGATTTATCACGGATAAATCCGTGGTTCGCTTTATGTCAGCCATTGCAGCACCTCTTCCTCGTTCGAGCTGCGTGTGCCGCCGAGGACGTGAATGAAATACTCCTCGAGCGAGACTGGGCCCTCCCCGTCTCCCTCAACGCGTATTCCCTTTCGCAGTTCGTTCAGCGATCCGGAAGCGAGTAACTTCCCTTGCGCGATGATCGCGATGTCGCTGCAAAGACGTTCGACGATCTCCAGCACGTGCGAGGTGAGAAAAACCGTCAGGCCTCGGGCAGTCAGTCGCGACAGGAGGTCTTTCAGGGTCCGCGATGCAATCGCGTCAACGCCTTCAAACGGCTCATCCAGAAAAAGTATTTCCGGACGATGAATGAGCGCGCAGGCGAGCGAAAGCTTTTTCTTCATGCCGTGAGAATATTCGATGATCAGTTTTTTTGGCTCGTTGTGTAGCTCCATCAACTCGAGCAGCTCTTTGGATCGTTGCGCGATCTCTTCAGTGCGGAGACCGTACATTCTTCCCGTGAACGACAACATCTCCGCCCCCGTTAATCGCTCGAATAAATTGAGGTCTTCGGGCACGACTCCGATGCGTCTTTTCACTTCCATCGGTTGTTCGGAGATGTCGAGATCGAGCACGCGCAAGGTGCCGCTGGTTGGAGCCAGGAGGCCCGTCAGCATCTTGATCGTGGTCGATTTACCCGCACCATTGGGACCGAGAAAGCCGAAGAAGCTGCCGCGGTTCACGCGTAGATTGATGTGATCCACGGCGACAAAGTCGGCAAACTGTTTGACGAGAGAAAACGTCTCGACTGCGGGCGATGCTGACATCAGCCACAGATTAACGCGGATTTAGACGGATGACTATCTGTGACACTATCCGTAGCTAATTACGTAGTAGTGCCTTTGCGTCGTCGGCGCGGACGTACGCGGGAAGTTGTCGGTGTGTGCTCATGAGGAAAGCGTTCGAGCTGGATTGCAAAGCGTTGCCGTGCGTCGCCGCCAGACGGACAAAGCGTCCGAACGGCGACCAGCCGTAGTAGTAACCATCTTTGAGCGAGATAAGGACGTCAGCAGTGTGTTTCACTCGCGGACTAAAAAGCGCTTTGTAGAGATTCGCGACTGCATCAGGATAACGATGTCCCGCAGTTTGCTTGAACGAGTCCTGATCTGTGGCAAAATCGCCGCCAAAATCTCCCAGCTCCAACGGATCTCCCTTGATAGCCGAATACCGATACGAGAATCCGTCCGTATCCGAGCGTCGCTCAATTCGCGCCTGCCCGCGTTGGCTTTCGACAACAAGATCACTGCGATCTTTATAGATCGCGAAATCAACGCCGGTTATTTCCACGCTTGCACGCGCCACCTCCGGAATAAGCTCAGTGTCTCGACAATAGATCGCGGCATAACTGCAAAGTCCGAACGCGGGAATTACAACCTGAAAACCACGCTGTTCAAGAGCCAGGGCCAGTGGGACACGCTGGTTTTCCTCGAGATTCATACCGTGATCCGAGAACATCACGATCTCCGTTTCATTGCCGCAATAACTCTGAATCTCCCGCAGAATCTTATCGAGTGACTCAAGCGCAACTGCGAGACGCGCAGGCCCCTGGGCGTGGAGCAGCCCGTCAGTGGCTTTGAGGAATGCAAAGTAATCGCGCGATTGAGGCGCGGCGCGGAATCGCTCGCGGAACCGTTGCATATCGGCGCGCCAGATTCTGTCGGGCGCGACGTAAATCAAAAACTCAAAAGGCAGCGGTTCCTGATAATCGAGGTCGTCCATGTATGACGAAGGGATTTTATCGGGCGTGCGACGGCCAACATACTTCCTGATTCCACCACGCAGTTCTCCCGCAGTGCGATCGAAGTACAAACTCTCATAACCCGCCGGCGGTGTCGCGCCCAGCATTGCCGAGAGCGCCACGTTCGTCATTGTTGGGAATGGTGATAGGAGTCGAGTGGGTGGTCCAAAGCTGTCGAACAATCCACGACCCTTGGCTTCCTCGATCAGTTTGTGAGGAACTCCGTCCAGGCAGAGAAGAAGGCGTCGAGGACGTGTTTTACCAGCACCGGCATTCTGCATAAGAATAGTTACTTTGCCACCGGATAAACACAAATGACGCGTATCAGAAACGATCCGTTATCATCTGTGTTCATCTGTGGCTACTGTTCCGCGTCTTGTTTCACGATCTGCTCTGCCTTGTAAGCCTGGCGCAAACCTCGCTTCGCTTCTTCGTGCGCGTCGTAAACGTTTGGACGCGCCAACACTTCCTTGTTTTGCGTCAATGCCTCGTCACGCCTGCCGGCTACGTCATACGAGCGGGCGGCGAAAAGATGGGCCATCGTGATTAATCCCGGCTCCGCGTGATCGACCTTAGCCGCCGCGAGAAACTCCTTTGCTGCACGATCGTGGTAACC